>CAZAIW010000065.1:1275-10892 GCA_964485285.1 uncultured Burkholderiaceae bacterium
GTCAAAGCCCCGTCAGAGCGTCAGCTTTGGTGGGGCTTTTTGGTTTCCGAGCAATCGCCGTGACTTTGCGTGGGCGCCCAAGCTGGCAGTTTGGTGGGTTGTTGTAGTTGCTTAAAACACTAGTTCTCAATCAAGCGCTAGTCTACAAGCCTCTATTTTATTGGTTTGTGGGCTGTATGGACGCGCCCCCCAAAAGTGGAGCCGGCAAAGCCATGTGGTGTGCGCTGCAAGAGGGGAGTTGGCCAAGAATCTTTAGTGCGTAGAAAGAGCAGCTGATGGGTTCATCTTGCGCATCAGCACATAAGCCATGCTAGCCAGTGCGAGAACCGCTAGCGTCAGAACAGCCCAAAGAATCCACGTGCGAGTGTCCTTTGGGTTGTTGGGTGTATTGGGGGGTGGCGCTGCGACGGGTGACGTTAGCTCTTCGCTAGAGGGCGCAGCTACCAATTGGGCAAGCGGCAAGGTCATTTCTTGATTGGCTTTGTAGCCGGGGATGAGGCTTTCAAGGGGCAAGCGGTTTGTGGGTTGTGCGGACTTCAAACCATAGAGCAGTTGGAATGGCGGATCACCCGAGGCTAGAAAAACAATTTGCACGGGATGAAAGGCAACGTTGATACGTGGTGCTTGGGTAAAGCCAGCGGTTTTTTGATCGGCTTCAATTTTGAGCTCATCCCACTGGGCTCCTTGCCACTCAAGCGCAGGATTGGTTTGCACGCCCTGAGCTGACTGTATGTTGAAGACAACGCTGCTGGTGATGGGAGTCCAAGGCGCGGGTTGTGCGGCAGCGTTGCGCCCCAAGATGCGCACAGGGATCAAACTGTTGGTGCTCGTGGGTTGAATCTGTAGCGCTGCTATAGGCGTTGCAAATGGCAGAGTAAAGCTGATGTCGTGAGGGTTCTTAAGTGGCGGCAACGAGATAGATTGAACGAGGCGTGCGACACCTTGCTGGGCAGACTGTAGCGTGAGCTTGGCGCTATGAATGCGAATCGATGCGCTGGGCGCTGTGTCCTCAGTAGCGTCAGCCCAAGTAATTCGCAGATACTGCCCTTTAACCGATTGACCCGCTAGCGTCATTTGAGTTTGTTCGGACTGCGCATCGAATCGATACAAAACGGTGTCAGCCAGTTGTACCCAGTCTTTTAAATCACTGCTGGCGTGTACCCGAACCGAGACGGGGCGTGAGGCGGGTAGGTCGATGGCCAAAGCAAGGGTTTGAATCGGGTCGGTGATGCGCCGTGTGTCGAGCAAATAGCCGACTATTTTTTGTGTTGGGGCTGGAGTCTGAGTGCTCGGTGTACGCACTTCAACTGCGCGGCGACCATCATGATCCTCAATGCGTAAATTGAAACTGGGTGATGCCTCTGAATTTGGCAAGCCCATGATGGGCATGGCTTGCACCGTGATGGTTGAATTTGCCGAGGCAGCCGTTGGCGTGTTCGATATGGCCGATAGCGCCATGGGAACCGAGACACCTTGCGCGTTGATAATTTTTATATCGGCGTATTGTTTGCTTTGCAGCTTTGTGAGCACATAAGCGGGTAGGGGCAAGCGCTGCAACCCGGCATGGGGTGCTGGGATGATGCTTGACTGATAGCGGTACGTGTCAGCGCCACTGGCAGATTGCGCACTGGCCACTTGCTGCCATAGGGTGGTGAGGCTAACGAGTAGCAGCAGGCGGCTCGTGCAGGAAAAATGACCTTGAAAATGTTTCATGCTTGTTGCGCGAAAAGTCCTATGGTTCGGTGTGTGGTGTCGTTGACTTTTGTGGTGTGGCTGTGGCAGGTGGCAATGGGACAAAGTAGCCCACAACCAGCATCAATAAGCCGACAGCAATAAAGGCGATGATGCGCTCTGCACCACCAGCGTTAGACAGGTCGATGACAAAGAGTTTGAGTGCCACTAAACCCAGCAAAGCTGCACCGATAAGCCACAGCGTGCGCTTGGCTTTTCGATGAGAGATGAGCATCAGCGCCAGCGCGGACAAACTCCATAGGATGGCATAGCCTGTTTGAACCACAAAACTTTGGAAGAGCGCTGCGCCGCGCCACTCGATGTTAAAGAAGTGATGTGCAATGCGCAGCCACACGGTATTGATGGCCAAAAATCCTAATGCGCCCATGGCAATAAGGTATTGCTTGCCTTGCACCCACTGGGCGTTGGGCAAGTTAGGTTGGGCACTTGAAATCAAGTGACGCCAAGTCAGCAGTGCCGCAATAGCCAGCCCAATCGATAAATCGGTAGGGTTTAAAAATGGAATGTAGGGCAAGGGTGCAGCATTGCCGTTGGAGTACACCGCCATAGCGATGCCACCCAAAAAGGACAGCGCAGCCAATGGTTGAGCCGCATGCCAATAGTAGGCAGTCGCGTACGGGTTAAGAGGCCACGGATATTCGGATTGGTTCTTGGCCTGATTGGCTCGCCCTGCCCATAGCGTCAGCGCCGTGAGCACTAAGATGGAGCTGGTGAGTAAAACCACACTGGCCCAAGCGGTATGCCACAGATCGCCTTTGTTGATGGCAAAAAATAGCGCGTCGGCAATGAAACCAACGATGAGCCAAACGCCCGCCACGTGCACAGCGTATTGCGCAAAGCTCGAGTCGCCAAAGCCCTTAGCGCGGTTGGAGGATAAGCCGGGTGCTGGGTGATCATTTCGATAGAGCATGAAAAAATGCAGAACCAGTGCGAGCAGCCACGTGATCCAAGCTGGGGTATCGAGCACACGCTGTCCTTTATCGAGGTGATGCAGATAAGTAAGGGTCACCACAACCAAACTCAAACGGCTTGGCCAGTTGGCGACGCTCCATGACGCGGCACGGCTGACGGCCTGCCAGACGAGGCTGCTGACCAAGAGCACATGCATGACAAAAAGGTGCCTGAAGCGTGGATCAAAGACCGGGCTTGCAGCGATGCTGGTATCGGTACTAGGCGTGAGGCGGTAAATTTCAAAATAAAAGGCGATGAAGCAAAAGATGAATCCGCCGATGAAAGCAATAGGCTCAAACGCAGGTTCGGCATCGGCATAGACAAGCGCAGCCTTTGACTGACTGTGTGGCAGCGGCTGCCGTAGCCACCAAGCCGTCCACAAAGCCGGTACGGCAATGAGAGTGGCTCCTATAAAGACGGGGTTGGCAAAGGGCAGTGCGGCGATAAAAGTGCTCGGTAGCTTGGCGATATAGATCAGTGCCGCGATGATTTGCAGCAGTATGCCAAATGCGCGTGGCATCCAGCGTGCTTGGCGCATACCCACCCAAAATGCGCCGAGACCCTCCAGCGCCCATACGCCAGATGTCCACTGTGCATCTAAGGCCAAAGGAATCGCCAGCGTTGCAAAGCCGACCCCGATAGCGATCAAGCACTCAATGAGCAGCTTGAACGAATCACGGTTCATGCGCATGAGGACGGCTGCTGCGATCAGGTACGTTAGCGAAAAGCCAATAGCCGCAAAGGCTAGCGGGTCAAAAGGGAGGGCAACAACAAGATCGTGCAGCAGACTTGCTTGTAGTCCAAAGCCCACCAAGGGCGTACCAAACACGAGGGTGCTGTCTACGGCATTGCCAAGTTGTGTAGGTGTGTTGCGGGCATACCCAATGGCGGTTAGCAGATAAATAGCCATAAAGACGATTAAGAACAGCTGTGCTGACTCATAGTGAATGGCTTCATATTTCAGCACGCCCCACAAGGTAGCAACGCCAAATGTGGCGACAAAGCCAATGAGGTTGAGCACGCGCCAAGAACGTCGATAAGCAATAAAAGCAATAGCAACGTTTAGCATGGTGTAGTAGCTAAATAGCCCGATGTGACTGCCTTGTCCTGTCGATAACAAGAGCGGTACGGCAAATCCACCGATGAACGATGCAGCAGCGAGTATGAGCGCGTTTTGTAGCAAAGCCAGTGCGCAACCGAGGGCGCACACCGTGATCATGAAGCCAAACGCCATCATGGCTGGCATTAAGTCGTATAGCCTAAAGGCCGCAAAGACGGTGAGATAAAGTGCTGCGACCCCAGCGCCTTGTAAGGCTAAGGCGAACGCAGGCTTTACGTCTCGCTTGACGAAGCCGAAACCGAGCAGACCAAGGCTAAACAGGGCAATCACGGTGAGCCGCAGTTCAATCGGCAGCAGACCTGCGTTGGCGGCATAGCGTGCCAAAAAGGACAGTCCCACAAACAAAATGACCAGTCCTGCACGAACGATGGTGTTGCCGCCGGTGAGCCAGTTTTTTGCGCCGCCAAAGAGTTGATCCAGTGCGTCAGGCTCATCCCGATGCTTGGATGGCTGGGTAGTTGTGCTGTTTGTAAAACGAACTGGAGACGCCATCCTCGGTTGTTGCACCGACTCAGCAGGTGGGGCGGGTCGAGTGGTTTGCGCTTGGATGGGTTCGGATGGCGCTCTTGGCACTTCAACTTGAGTCGCCTCAGCGGGTCTGGGAGCGAGCTGTGGCTGCCCGAGCGGAGGCTCGTTGCGCAGAGCGGTCGAAGTGATCGTAGCTGGCGCGGAGGGTGTTACTACAGATGCCGTGGAGGCGTTCGAGGTAGTCGGATGCTTTTTACGCAGCTCCAACCACTGCTCTTCGATTTCGTTGCGGATGGCGCTACGCAGCATTTTTCCCGCCAGTGCGCCTAGCAGTCCGCCGATCACCCAATAGAAAACGTCATGCGATGAGAGCAGTCCACCCACAACAGCGCCCCAAATGGCACCCCAGATAATCATGATCCATCCTTTGTCATAAGGCTACTGTGCCGGTGTGATGGTTGACTCCAAGCCCCGCAGAAAGTCGGTCTTGATGTCCTCGATGTGCTCAAGCCCTACGGCAACGCGGATGAGTCCTTGGCTAATGCCGGCAGCTTGGCGCTGCTCTTCCGAAAGTTTACCGTGCGAGGTGCTTGCCGGATGCGTGACCAGTGTTTTGGTGTCCCCCAAATTGGTGCATAGTGACAGCACCTTTAAGGCGTCCAAAACATGAAACGCCCGTGCCCGCGCGGCATCAGGGCTGGTGGAGGGCACTTCAAACGACAGCACGGCTCCGCCTACGCCGCCCATCTGCTGCATGGCAAGCGCGTGCTGTGGATGCGACTTGAGACCAGGGTAGTAGACGCGAGCCACACTGGGCAAGGCTTCCAGCCACGTGGCCAGCTGCAAGGCGCGTTCTGATTGGGCTTGCATACGAAGGCTTAACGTCTCCATGCCTTTTAACACCACCCACGCATTGAAGGGCGAGAGCACCATGCCGCAGTTCTTCATGACGGGCAGAAACTTCTCGCGCACCAGCTGCTCGCTGGCGCACAGGGCACCGGCCATTACGCGGCCTTGTCCATCGAGGTATTTGGTGCCCGAGTGCATGATGATGTCAGCGCCCAGTTCGGTGGGGCGCTGCAAGGCGGGGGTGGCAAAGCAGTTATCAACCGCAAACAAAGCGCCAGCATTTTTTGCAATGGCGGCTAGGGCTGCGATGTCACATACTTCGGTCAGCGGATTGGTCGGTGTCTCGGCAAAGAGTAGTTTGGTGTTGGGGCGTATGGCTTGTTTCCATGCGGTCAAATCGGTTTGCGACACGGCCGTTGACTCCACGCCAAAGCGGGCAAACTCAGTCCCAATGAGCTTGAGTGTTGAGCCAAACATGGACTGCGAGTACACCACATGATCGCCGCTTTTGAGCAAACTGAAGCACATCAGCATGATGGCCGCCATGCCGGTGGACGTGGCAATCGCGGACTCGGTGCCCTCTAGTGCCGCCAAGCGTAGCTCCATGCTTTTGACGGTGGGGTTGCCCGAGCGACTGTAGGAGTAGCCCTCCTCCACGCCCATGAAGCGGTTGGCACCGGTTTGTGCGTCCGGTTGCAAGTACCCGCTGGTGAGGTAGAGCGCTTCAGAGTTTTCGCCGTATTGACTGGGTGCAACAGCGGCACGCACGGCAAGGGTGTCCAGATGGAGGTGGGCGGGGTTGGTGGGATCGCTGGGACGGGTCATGGTTTAAGTTCGTTGAGACTGGAGTTGGGCAATCGACGCTGCATCTATATCGCCCGTGACGTACACGCCATCAAAGCAAGAGGCATCGAAGTTTTTAACCTGAGGGTTGACGCTAGCAATAGCACCGCGCATGGCATCTAAGTCTTGATAGATCAGGGCATCGCAGCCGATGTGGGCTTGTATTTCCGCGATGGTTTTGCCGTTCGCCACAAGGTCTTGGGCGCTGGGCATATCAATGCCGTAGACGTTGGGAAAGCGTACCGGTGGCGCGGCGCTGGCCAAGTAGACGCGCCTAGCACCCGCGTCGCGTGCCATTTGTACGATCTCTTGGCTGGTGGTGCCGCGTACGATGGAGTCGTCCACAAGCAGCACATTGCGTCCCACAAATTCGCTGGTGATGGCGTTGAGTTTTTGGCGCACCGACTTTTTCCGCATGGCTTGCCCCGGCATGATGAAGGTGCGTCCCACGTAGCGATTTTTCACAAAGCCCTCGCGGTAAGGCTTGCCAATCAGTTGTGCGAGTTGCATGGCGCTGGGACGGCTGGATTCAGGGATGGGCATCACCACATCAATTTGGTCGGGTGGCACGGTCGAGATGACGCGCTTGGCTAGCGTCTCGCCCATGTTCAGCCGTGCTTGGTAGACCGAGATGCCGTCCATGACGGAGTCGGGACGCGCCAGATAGACATACTCAAAAATGCAGGGATTCAAACTGGCATGGTCAGCGCAGTTTTTTGTATGCAAGGTGCTTTGCAGGTCAATAAATACGGCCTCTCCAGGGGCGATGTCGCGCACGAGCTTATGCTGCGTGCCCTCTAGGGCAACGGATTCGCTAGCGAGCATCCAAGAGCCTTTGGCGTTTTGCCCCAGCACCATGGGGCGAATGCCGTAGGGATCACGAAAAGCCAGCAGCCCATGTCCTGCAATGAGAGTTATCACAGCATACGAGCCACGCACACGCTGGTGGACACCGCGCACGGCAGCAAACACATCGGCCTGCGTGAGATTGATGCCCCGCGTGGCCTTTTCGAGTTCGTCCGCGAGCACTCCCAGCAGAACCTCTGAGTCGCTGCTGGTGTTGGTGTGGCGATGGTTGGTTTTGAACAACTCCTCGCGCAGGGGGGCGGCGTTGGTTAAGTTGCCGTTATGTACCAGCACCAAACCAAACGGCGCGCTGGCATAAAAAGGTTGTGCCTCGGCTTCGGAGTAGGCATCTCCTGCGGTGGGGTAGCGCACTTGCGCCAGTCCAATTTTTCCTACCAAGCTGCGCATATTGCGGGTGCGAAAAGCATCGCGCACCATGCCGCGCGCTTTGTGCAGGTGGATGCGCTGGGTGCCGCCCATGTTGCTGACGTTTTCCAGTGTGGCCATGCCCGCAGCATCTTGGCCGCGATGCTGCAACAGCAGCATCGCATCGTAGAGTTGCTGACTCAGCGGTGTTTGATCAGTTTGTGATTGATAGATACCAGTGATGCCGCACATAAAAGGTGTTAAAGCGTATGGTCAGTAAAGGGAATTAACGAATCAGCCCAGCAAATTTTTCAGGCAGATAAGGCTTGCATGTTTGGGCTACTTCTTTGGCTAGTTTGACACCAATTGACTCCTTCCATGTTGGCGCTTCCGCAAAAGGGGTGACATTGACCAACACAGACAGCACGACGAGAACCGTAGCCGCACGGATGAAACCGAAGAGTCCACCTAGCAGTCGATCAAGGCCGCCCAATCCCACACCGTTCACGGTGTTTTTGACTGCCACGGTTGCAAGGCTCCATACCAGCAGCGTCACAATAAAGATGACGATGAACGACATGACGTAGCGTGAATTCTCCCCAAGCCCTGAAAACGTCAAGAAGGGAGTTAACCAGCTCGATAAAAAATGGGCTGCAAAAAAAGCCACCCCCCAGCCAATAAGCGACATCGCGCTTTGAATAAAGCCACGTGTGGCGCTGAAAATCATGGATAGCAGTAGCAGCGCGATACCCGTGTAATCAAGCCAATTGATTGAATCGAAGAAGTGAAGAACGTCGGATAGGGTCATAGCGAAGAGGGGTGAGCGATCAATGAGATAAAAAAGTAAAACAGCCGGTGTTTAGGATTTGACAATGATGGTTTTAATACCCAGCTTACCAATACGTGCCGCTACTTGATTGGCTTCGGCTTGCGTGGCAAAGGGGCCAAGGCGCACGCGGGTATAGACCACACCACCTTTGGCAACCGCTTCTTGTGTGTAGCTTTTAAGACCTGCTTTTTCTAACTTGGCTTGTAGGGCAGGTACGGCTTGGTTTTTTTCTTTGTCGGTGAATGATCCCGCTTGTATGTGGTAGCCCGAACCGTTTAAAAGTGCGGCTGCGCGTGCGCCATCATCAACTTTGGTGACAGTCGGCGTGGGTGGGGCTTCAGGCTTGGCGGCGGATGGGTGAGCGGGTGAGGAGGAGGTTGAAGTCGTATGCGCTGGACTTGTTGCTGCTGGCGTTGCAGACGCAGAAGCTGCTTGCGCTGGCAGGGCGGCAGGCTCCGGCGAGGTAGGTTTGTCAGGTTTGTTGGCAGCTTTGTCAGGGGCTGCTTCATGTGATGCGGCAGCAGGAGGCTGTATGTCAATAGCGATGTTTGGCGATACCGGGCGAGGTTGGGTATCCAACACAAAAGGCAGGATGACAACGGCGGCCAGTACCAGAGCTGCAGCACCGACAAAACGCTGACGTGCTTGGCGACGCAGTTGCTGCAAGTCAAGCGGAGCGGGCGATTGCTCGTTGGAAGGTGAGGCAGGAGGGGCGTTGAAATCCATAGTGATGAAGATTTACGAGGCCAGATGAGGCGCATTGAGTGACGGAATGCCGCTTTGCAAGACCCCGCCCACCGTAAAAAATGAGCCAAACACGACGATTCTATCAGCGGGGTCTGCCGCTTTCAGTGCGGCTTGGAGCGCCGCTTCAGGGTTGGTGTGCAAGGAGACCGAGGGCGTTGCGGGGCGTTTTTTCTCCATCACCAACATGGCCTCGATTTTCGTTTGCAGCGCAGCAGCCGACGCGGCGCGCGGCGTGGGCAAGTCGCAGACATACCAGCAGTCGATGAGCGGGGATATTTTGGCGAGCATCACCGCAAGGTCTTTGTCCGCCATCGCGCCCAATACGGCGTGCGTGCGGGGGTGGTAACTCATCGCGTCCAAATTAGCCGTGAGTGCCGCCACCGAATGCGGGTTATGCGCCACATCCAACACCACCGTAGGCTGACCGGGAATGATCTGAAAGCGCCCGGGCAACTGGACAAATGCAAGGCCGTTTCGCACGGCTTGCGCGGTCACGGGTAGCAAAGGCCGAAGCGCATCCAGTGCTGCCAACACGCCTGCCGCATTGATGAGCTGATTGGCACCGCGTAGCGCAGGATAAGCCAGCCCGTTGTATTGCCGCCGCCCGCGTTCTTGACTGGCCGCCCATGACCACTGCTGTTTGTCGCCGCCCAAGTGAAAGTCGCGTGCCAATAACCACAGGTCAGCACCGATATGCCTAGCGTGATCGATGATGCTTTGGGGCGCAAGCGGATCGCTGCAAACGACGGGCTTGCCTGCTCGCATGATGCCGGCTTTTTCAAAACCAATGGCCTCGCGCGTGTTGCCCAGCAACTCGGTGTGATCCAGGTCAATGCTGGTGATGAT
>CAZAIW010000066.1:0-3626 GCA_964485285.1 uncultured Burkholderiaceae bacterium
GCAACAATGCGCTGCGCCAAACCCTCGACGATGGCGGTCTTGCCCACGCCGGGCTCGCCAATCAGCACCGGGTTGTTTTTGGTACGGCGCTGCAGCACCTGAATGGCGCGGCGAATCTCATCATCACGCCCGATCACTGGGTCGAGCTTGCCCATACGTGCGCGCTCGGTCAGATCGACGCAATACTTTTTAAGACTCTCGCGCTGGCCTTCGGCATCGGCGCTTTTCACGCCCTCACCGCCGCGCACCGCTTTAATCGCCGCTTCCAGCGTTTTGCGCGACAGACCATGGCTACGCGCGGCATCGCCTAGGCTTTGCTTGCTCTCGGACAGAGCGAGTAAAAACATCTCGCTGGCAACAAACTCGTCGCCCGCCTTGATGGCTTCTTTTTCCGCCGCTTGCAGCAAGGCCGAGAGGTCGCGGCTAGGCTGGATGTGCTCGCTGCCTTGCACGCTGGGCAGTTTGGACATGGCCAGCTCGCCCGCCGCGATCAATCCAGCCACGTTGCTGCCCGCACGCTGGAGCAAACTTTTCGGGCCATCGTCTTGCCGCAGCATGGCAACCAGCAAATGCGCTGGCTCTATGTAGGCGTGGTCATTTCCGTTGGCTAAAGACTGGGCATCGGCCAATGATTCCTGAAACTTCGTCGTGAATTTTTCGATACGCATGGTGCTGTCCTTGAGGTTGTAACGCTCAATGACCTGAGGGCGAATAGGGCTATTTCAAGTCCAGCAGCTTGAGCACACCTTGCGCCGCCATGCGCCCACTGGCCAGACAGGCGGTGAGCAAGTAGCCCCCGGTGGGGGCTTCCCAGTCCAGCATCTCGCCCGCACAAAACACACGCGGCAGCACCCGCAGCATGAGCTGCTCGGTGAGCCCCTCAAAACGCACACCACCGGCGCTGCTAATGGCTTCGTCAATAGGCCTTGCCGCGCTAAGCCTTATCGGTAGGGCTTTGCAGGCCTTTGCCAGCTGCAAGCCTTGCTGCATATGGCCTTCAGGCAGGCACTCATACAAAATGGCCGTTTTTAAGCCGCTCAGACCTAGCCTGCTCTTCAAATGGCTGGACAGTGATTTGGAGCCACGCGGATGCACGATCTCTTGCTGCACGCGCTCCAGCGAGAAGTCGGGCAGCAGGTCTAGGTGGAAAACCGCCTCGCCGTGCTGGGCAATGTCCTCACGCAGCCAGCTGGATAAGGCGTAGATCAAACTGCCCTCGACCCCCGTTTGGGTGACGACAAATTCGCCGCGCTGCGCCCACACCTGGCCCTGCGCGTTTTGATAATGAATCGCCACGGTCTTAAGCGGCTGTCCGGCAAAGCGCTCTTTGAAATACGCGCTCCAGCCGGGCTTGACATCAAACCCGCAGTTCGATGGCACCAAGGGCGCAAGGTCTACGCCGTGCGCACCCAGCAAGCTTTGCCACGCGCCATCAGAGCCTAGGCGCTTCCAGCTTGCGCCGCCCAGTGCCAGCACCACGCTGCTGTAGGCCTTGCTGACTGTCGCGCGCGAGCCATCCACGCCATCCGTGCTGTCGATAGAGAGCAAGGGGCTGCCATCCGCGCCCAGCGCAAGACCCGTCATCCGCGCACGCATATGAAAGCACACACCTGCCCCGTTGGCGGGGTGACGTAGGCGGTGCAACCACGCTCGCAGCAGTGGCGCGGCTTTCATGTCGGTTGGAAAGACCCGCCCTGAGCTACCCACAAAGGTCTCCACGCCCAGTCCACGCGCCCAGTCGCGCACGCCGTCCGCATCCAAACCGCCTTGGCTTACGTCCAGCATAGGTTTGATCTGCGCCCCGCGTGCACCATAGCGCGCAACGAACTTGTCAAACGGCTCGCTGTGCGTCAGGTTTAAACCGCCCTTGCCGGCGAGCAAGAATTTGCGTCCCACCGTGGGCATCGCGTCATACACGTCCACCGCCAAACCCTTGCCAGACAAGACCTCGGCGGCCATCAGGCCAGCTGGCCCGCCACCCACAACAGCCACGCACAGACGGCTCATAGATAGTCCAGCAAGTCGGCTAGCCGGGGCAAATGAACGGGGACAGGATCAAACTGCTGGGACAGCCCCGCCAGCGGTGCCACGCAAAAGGTTTGCATCTTGGCGGCAACGGCGGCGGCTAGTCCACTCACGCTGTCCTCCACGGCGGCGCAGCGCTGCGGCGCAACTTGCAGGTGCTGCGCGGCGAGTAAAAACAACTCGGGATCGGGTTTAAAAACGCCATGCTCGTAGGCACAAAAGAGGCGATCATCAACCGCGCCTTGGGTACCAAAAAAGTGCCGAAGTCCGGTCAGCGTCAAGGTTTGCTCGGCCTTGGCACGCGGGCCGTTGGTGGCCACCGCCATCGGGATGCCGCGCGTTTGTAGCTCGGTTAGCAGCGACTTGGCACCTTCCATTTCAGTCAACTCAAAGCGGAACTTCTCGGCCATGGCGGTACGCACCTCGGTGGCAAAACTCTGGGGCATAGGGACGGCGCTGTACTGGTTCAAGGTCTCGATATTCAGCGCCATCGTCCTGCCCGTGTAGTGGTGGATGAAGTCATCAAACGCCAGCGTGCAGCCGTAGCCATGCGCCACTTCCCACATGGCTTTAGCACCCAGCACTTCGCTATCGACCAGCGTGCCGTCGCAGTCAAAAATCACGGCTTCAATGGGGCTTTTGGGGGTCATGGTTGTTTGTTCCTGTCAGTGGTCTTATCGGTGCTCTTAAGCGCTTCTTGCTCGATCACACGCGCAATCGCATCGCCTAACTCCAGCACAGCGGCAGCGTAGTAGTAGCTGTCGTTGTACTTGGTGATGACGAAAAAGTTGTCATCGACCGGATAGGCCGTAGAAGCCTCGCTACCGTTCTCTAATTCAACCACCCTAGGCTGGAAGGCCAAGTTGGGCAAGGCCTGCAGGCTGCTCTGGCCTGCAGGCCTTTCAAGATAAGGCTTGTAGCCATAGGCCTTGAAATAATGGGCCACCGAACCCACTGCGTCGGCGGGTGAGCGCCACAGGTCAATCTTGCCATCGCCATCAAAATCAACCGCGTATTTCATCCACGAGCTGGGCATAAATTGCGGCATGCCCATTGCGCCAGCGTAACTGCCCAAATAGCTTTTGGGAGCGCGATTCATTTTTTTTGCCAAGACTAAAAACTGCCCCAACTCGCCGCGAAAGTAAGCCACCCGCGCCTCACGCCGTGGGTGCTCTAGCGGATAGTCAAACGCCAGCGTTGCAAGCGCATCCAGCACGCGAAAACCGCCGGTGTTGCGGCCATAAATGGTCTCCACGCCCAAAATGCCCAGCACCATGCGCGGTGGCACGCCGTACTCGCGCTCGGCTCTGAGCAAATCGGCTTGATACGCCTGCCAAAAAGCAAGTCCCGCCGCGAGGTGCGTGGGCGTGACGAATCGGCCTCGGTAGAGTTGCCAATTTTTTTTCACATCGGTGGGCGCGGGCTGCATCAGCTGCACGATGCGCGGGACAAATTTGGCTTCGCGCATTTGCGCTTGCACCCAGTCAATATCGATCCCCTGCTCTTGCGCTATGGTTTGCGCCAGCGCCAGCGCCTGTGGATGCTGGGCGTAACTCACAGCGCGTTGATGTTGGTGCTGTTTTTGGTGCTGATTCTGGTGT
>CAZAIW010000066.1:3639-10635 GCA_964485285.1 uncultured Burkholderiaceae bacterium
GCTTGGAGGCGGCATCGGCAGGGGTGACGCATCCAGCCGCTAGCGCCAGCAGGGTCAAAAGGTGAAGCAACGTGCGCATAGATCAAGGAATAAATCAGCGGAAGGGATCAGGGGATGGGCTAGGAGATGAGCCAAAAGATGGCACTGATCTTAACGAGTTGATGCTGACCAGGCCTTCCCTACAATGCGATGCTTCAAAAGCTGATTCAACCTATGAAGAAAAACAAGACCACGGCTCGCGTGAGCACCAAGCTCTCCCCACAGCCACTCGCACAATCACCCGCGCAGCCCACCTCGCCATCGGAGCCTGCGGCTCAGTGGTGTTACCCGCTCGATATAAGCGTGCTGGCAGGCCTGTCGCTGCTGATGTTTTTTGATGTTTTCTTGGACGCTGATGTCCTGCTCTCGCAGCTGGGTGCCGATCTATCGGGGCAGTTTTTAGCTTGGCGTGAATTTGGTTTTAGCCAGCTGCGCAGCGGTCATCTTGCGCTTTGGAATCCTTATGTGTTTAGCGGTGCACCGTATGTGGGTGGCTTTCAGTCGGGTATGTTTTATCCGCCTAACCTGCTGCATTTGATCTTGCCGACCAACATGGCGATCAATGCACTCATTGCCCTGCACATCTTTTTAACCGGAGCGTTCATGTACCTGTGGGCGCGCCGCCGTGGGCTGGTTCGACTCGCCGCCATCACATCCGGGGCGCTGCTGATGTTTTGCGGAGCCGGCTTTTTGCATATCTACGCCGGGCATCTGCCTAACCTGTGCGTGATGCCGTGGGTGCCTCTGCTCTTTTTGTCTATCGATGGATACTTTGACACGCGCCAGTTGAAGTGGCTACTGCTGGGCATGGCCACCACCACCATGTTGATGCTGGCCGGACACCCGCAGTACGTGTTCTTCACAGGTGTTGCAGCTGGCATCTATGTGTGCCTGCGACTGGTGCGCGAGCCCAAGCGTGCAAGCGTTGCAGCGGGACTCTTGGTCATGGTACTAGGTGCGGTTGCGCTATCCGCCGTTCAACTGTGGACAGGTTTTGATGCCGCCAGCGAGAGCGTGCGCAGTAGGGGACTGCCCTATAGTTTCGCCGCCATTTATTCGTTTCCACCGGAGAATCTTCTGACCTTGCTGGTGCCGGGATTCTTTGGTGATCTGAGCTCCTTTCCCTATTGGGGACGATGGTTCTTGTGGGAAATGTGCCTGTTTTTTGGTATCACTGGTTTGGTTTTGGCGATCTACGGCGCCTACCGAGGCAACCCACAACGCAAGATGTTGGCTTTGCCCATGGCGCTGATCTTGGTGGTGCTGGCGCTGGGCTCTTATCTTCCCTTGTTTAAGTGGCTCTACGACTACGTGCCGGGCTTTAACTTGTTTCGCGGACAGTCCAAGTTCGTCTGGCAAGCCTCTGTTTTTTTAACCTTGCTGGCAGGCATTGGTTTGGATGCACTGCTGCGCCAGACCTCCAGCGCCCAAGCAAGCAATCGTCTGGTCTGGCCAGTACTGGGCGGAGCGACCGCTTTGCTCATTGCCAGTTTGGCGCTGCCCTTGGGGCTGGGGACGGGCAGCGGTGATCACAGTTGGTGGCAAGGCATCATCGCCAACATGATGAGCACCCGTGAATCGTTCATAGAACCCGTTGCCGTGCAAGATGCGGAGTTTCTCCTAAGGTCTATTGATCACGCCGCAGGCGAGCTGTTTAAAGCAGCTGCCGTCATGGGTGTGCTAGCGGGCTTACTCTACGGTGCACGCCGCGCACGCTGGCCCCTCTACGGTTTGGCGGTACTGGCTATTTTGGAAGTCTTCGCTTTTTCCCACGCCGCCCGCGCCACGTTTGATAGAGCCCAAACCCGTATGCCTGAGTTAGAGCGCATAAGAGCCTTAGACCCCTCGGGCGATTACCGGATCTTCAATCAAAGGCTCCCCAACTCAGGCGTACTGACCAAGGTACCCGACATCTGGGGCGACGACCCCAGCGTCTCGCTACGCTACGCGGAGTTCATGGCACACACCCAGCATCAAAGCCCCGATAGCGCCACGCAAGATATTCAAATTGGCGAGATGAGCAAGCTCTTACGCATGCTGAGGTTGAAATACGTACTGCCCTACAAAAATGGGCAAGCGGTACCGACCCTCACCCTGCCAAGCCCTATGGTGCGTGCCCAGCTGATGGATCGCGTTCAAGTGGTTCAAGGCCGCGACAACATTTTTAAAGCTATGGATGCCGAGGATTTTGATCCCACTCAAACCGTGATTTTGGAGGCAGCGCCACCGGTCGCACTCAACCCTGGTGTCGCTCACAAGGGGATGGTGCGCATTCTGAGCTCATCAACCGATGCGACCGTTTTTCAAGTCGACCTGCCCGCGCCTGCGGTGCTGCTCGTGACCGATGTGTGGTCAAAGAATTGGCACGCCCAAGCGCTAGAGGGCAGCACGCAAAGCAGCTACAGCGTGATGCCTGCTAACTACACCTTAATCGGCATTCCTCTAGCGGCTGGGCACCATCACTTCCAGCTGGCCTACACGCCAGCGGCGTTTCAGATCGGCAAATGGGTATCCATCGTCTCGCTCTTGCTGTTCTTCGCTGCTCTAGGCTGGGACGTGATGCGGCGGCGCAAAGCCACGCCTACCGAACCTTCACCCGCTTAAGCTTTGAACACCGATGGAAGCTGACGTTTGAGTGTCGAAAGCGATTTTGTTTGTTGCGCGCCAAGCGGTGCGTAGCGTGCGGCTTCTAGCGCCATCAACCACTGCAACATGCGCGGCGTTCGGTTGGGCAGCGCTTGGGCGATCTCCAGAGGTGTAGCGTTATCGGGCAGTGCCAAGCCCTGCCGCGCAAGCTGATCGCGCAGGCGCTGCATCAGCGCAAGCCAAGGGTCGCGCCCGCGCCGTCCTTGCCACAGATAGACAGCCGCGCTCAGCGCAAACAGCAGCAAGAGTACTCCGTTTAAGAGCTGTACCAGATCGCGCCAATTGCTCACATCAATACCTAGGCGCTTGAGCCAGTTTATTTGCGACGCTTGGTTGTAGCTGGCAAACCATGCCTCCCAAGCGTAATTGGTGGCTTCCCAGCTTTGCCTAGTACGCCACCAAACTTTGAACACGGAGCCCATCAGAGCGCTTGTCCACACGGCTCGGCCTTGCTGGGTAAGTCGCTGCGGCGCTTGGTTAAAGGTTTCGGCACTTTGAATACGCGCAGGTGCGATCGCAGCGGTTGGGTCAACGCGAATCCATTGCCACGCAGGGCTTGGCGGTAATTGCCCCCAGTACTCAGCCCAAGCGTGGGCATTGCTGTTGCGCACCACTTGCATGCCATCAATGGGGTTGATCTCAGCGCCTTGATAGCCCGTCACGACTCTGGCAGGAATGCCAAGTGTGCGCATCGCCACCACGTAGGCGCTGGCATAGTGCTCGCAAAACCCCAGCTTGCGATCAAACAAAAGTTCGTCCACCACATGCACGCCGTAGTTACCGGGCGAGAGTGTGTACTGGTAACCACCGGTGCGTAGCAGGGTCAAAAAGTAGTTGCTCCAGTCGGTTGTGGTGTGATTTTCAAACCGGGTATCAGCCTGCAAGCCTTGCAACCATTGGCTTGTACGAGGATTGCTGCCAGAAGGCAAGCTGGTAGAGGTGCGCAGGTAAGCGGCACTTTGACTTTGTGCATCATTGAGCGCATCCGGAGCAATCACGGCTTGGTAGGGCTTGCCCTCGTCAGGAATGAGCGTGTAGCGCCGTCCCGCGTGCAGCGGTGCGTCCAAAAGCGGCTTGGGCTTGGCTGCTGTGCGCTCGTCGCCCAAAGCGCTGGGCAAATGGCTCGCCCACGTGCGCCCATCAAAGCGCGTCAGCGCGTAGGCGCGCAGGTAAATATCGCGACTCTCCAAATTGGGCGGGCTCTCCATTTGCAAGCGAAACACGATGCGGTTATCGCGTGAGACTTCATCGATGTCGCCGATGCGCATCTGACTGGTCAGTCCGGCCAGAGACTGCATCTTTTGCTCTTGCAGCGACCACAAAGGCGCGAAGCGTGGGAATAAAAAAAACATCAGGGCCATGAATGGCATCCCGACCACGATCAGCGTGAACGTAACACGCAAAGGGCGCAGCCAAGGCTGCGGCTTTGCCAACGCCACAGCCGGTGTTTGCATGTGCGACATGACCAGCACATGAATCAGCGCCGCCAACCCAAGCACCACTTGCACGCTGCTGGTCAATGACTGCGAGACCAAAAAATGCGCTGACAAAATGAATAAGCCAAAAAAAGTTAGTACCCAATGATCGCGAGAGAGGCTGCTCTCACGGCTTATCCAAGACGACTCATCGGGCAGCTCTAGCGCTTTGATGCCCAGCAAACCAACGCAGACAGACACAATCATCTCAATACCATTTAGACTGCGAAAGTGCAACCACACCACGGCACCCAAAGCTAGCACCAGTGGCAACTGCAACCATTTGGGACTGGGGAAAGCACGGTTTTTGATTTGCCACCAACGCCACGCAATGAGGCTACACGCCAAGAGCGGATACCACCACACCAGATGCTGAAAAAACGGCAGCACGATCAAAAACAAAACGCCCAGCAGAATCAGATCGCGCCAGCGTATCCACTGACTCCTGCGGCGCTTGGCTGCTTCGTCGTCATCGTTGGCTGACTGATGGGGCACCGTCATTCGCACGGCCAAGGCTTGTTCGCCGTCGCTTGGATCAGCCGTGCGCACGCCCCAGCTGCTGGGCGTATCGGGGCGCTTGGCCACGGTCTTCCACAGCACATCGCGGGCGGTATCACCCTCTTTGAAGGCACGTATATCCACTCGCATCGCGCCTTCGCTCGCGCTGTGCCCCGCTCGCGTATCGGCACTGTACGCCCAGTACGAAGCGGTTGAGGGCGCATCGGCGGCATCAGGCGGTTCGACCCGGATAAGACTGTGCGGACGCCACACACTCCACAGTCTCAACAAGCCCAGCGGGTAGCGCGTCTCGCACACCACGCGCGGTAGCAGCTGCTGTCCGGTGCTGGCTAAACGCAGCGCTAGCTTGTGCTCGGTGGTTTGCACGCCCCTACCCGTGCGCGTGAGCTGACGAATCGGCACGTGCAAGGTCTCGCCCACCTTGCCACGCAGCTCTTGCGCGGTCACCAACTCAAACGTCATCCGGGTGAGCGCTCGGTGCGCCAGAAAAAGCCCCACCAAACCCGCTCCCATCCATAAAAAAATCAGCACATAACCCAAGTTGAGTTGGTAGTTAATCGTCGCCAGCATGAGCACCGCCATCGTCACCAACATCATCCACCCTGCCCGCGTGGGCAGCACATAAACGTTATGGATCGTCAGCGGATGACTGTCTTTGGCGCGTAGTCGGTTGCTCCACCAACTGGTGGCTCGCTTGTCCCAGCGCAACGACACATCCATGATCACAGCGTGATGCTGGCCAGCATGGCTGCCAGCTGTGCAGCGGTGCTGCGCGTGGCATTTGGTAAATCGCGCAGGCGATGCGTCATCACCGCTGGCGCGACAGCTTTGACATCATCAGGACTCACAAACTGGCGCTCAGCCAAACTGGCAAAAGCTTTGGCTGCACGCAAAAGACTAATGGCTGCGCGTGGACTCAAACCCTGCGCAAACCACACACCAGAGCGCGTGGCCTGCGTGATGCGCTGCACGTAGTCCAGCAGCGCATCGCTGGCATGGATACGCAAAACGTCCTGCTGCGCCTTGGCCAATTGCAACACTGTCATCACAGGGGTGAGGCTCTCGATCAGCTTGCGCGAATCCAACCCCGCCAGCAACTGGCGCTCGGCGGCGGCGCTGGGATAGCCCAGCGAGAGACGCATCAAAAAGCGATCCAACTGAGACTCGGGCAGCTCGTTGGTACCGGCAAACGAGTGGGAATCCTCACGCGGATTTTGCGTTGCCAGCACAAAAAATGGCGCAGGCAAAGCGCGGGTTTGACCCTCCGCCGAGACTTGCTTTTCCTCCATCGCCTCCAGCAGGGCGCTTTGTGTTTTAGGGCTAGCGCGGTTGATCTCATCGGCCAACAAAACCTGCGTGAAGAGTGGCCCGGCGTGATACACCCACTGCTCTTTGGTGCGGTCATAGATCGACACGCCGGTTAAGTCCGATGGCATCAAGTCTGCGGTAAATTGCACTCGGTTAAAACGCAGCCCTAGACTTTTAGCCAGCGCATGCGCCAGTGTTGTTTTACCCACACCAGGCACGTCTTCCAGCAGCAGATGACCGCCCGCCAACAAACACGTGACCGCTAGGCGGATTTGCGGCTCTTTACCTACAATGACGGAGCCTATTTGATTGATTAGTTTTTGCATCTTTTATCTTTGGAAGGAAATCGTTATGTGGTGGATATTGATACTGCTCGTCATTGTCGGCGCTCTTGCCTATTTAGCCAGTTTGCCCCCGGCAACACAGATTCACCGGTCAATTGTCATCAATAAACCCGTGTCCGAGGTTTATCACTACGTGAAAAATTTTGACAACTGGCGTGCGTGGAGTCCGTGGCTGATCCACGACCCTACGACCAAAACCGAAACGGTGAACGCCGAGCAAGTAGGCGGCACCCACTCGTGGGACAGTCCCAAAATTGGCACCGGGCAAATGCAGCATATCGCCATGATTGAAGGCGAGCGGCTTGATATTTTGATCACTTTCATCAAGCCGTTTAAATCCAAAGCCGATGCCGCTTGGTCTTTTAAAAACGCTGGTCAAGGCGAACAGGCTGCCACCGAGTTGACTTGGAGCATGACCTGCAAAATGCCCCTCTTCATGCGCCCTTTTCTGCCCATGATGGCTCGAATGATTGGGCACGATTTTGAGCTGGGACTGGCACTGCTACGCGGGCAGCTCGACCCTGGCAGCGAGCATCCTCGCCTCTCGTTTGATGGTGAGGTATCGGTAGCGCCTCAGCTCTATCTGGCCGAGTCGTTCGCAGGGTCGTTCGCCGATATGCGCCTAGCGATGAAAACGGGCTACCCCAAACTGTGGACGATCAGCC
>CAZAIW010000067.1:0-10509 GCA_964485285.1 uncultured Burkholderiaceae bacterium
GGAACCGCACCCAGATGTCGGCCTGGATGTACTCCATGATGTGGCCGATGTGGAAGTTGCCATTGGCATAGGGCAGGGCCGTCGTCACAAAGAGTTGACGCTGCGCGCTGGATGGAGAGACAAAAGTAGCTTGGTGGGGTGTAGACATCCCGCTATTTTAGGAGGCTCGCACTTGTGTGCACGGTACACTTGAGCGCTATGCACTATCCATCGCCAGAATCCATTCACCAAGCCCTTGCAACCGTTATTGATCCGCACACCGGCAAGGACTTTGTCTCAACCCGGCAGATCAAAAATCTGACGATCACAAAGGGGCGTGTGTCCATCCACATTGAGCTGGGCTATCCCGCGAAGAGTCAACATGCCGCACTTCAAAACGCCTTGACCGCTGCCGCAAAAACAGTTCTTGGCGTGACCGATGTGGATGTGACGGTGAGCACCCATGTCGTTGCACACGCCGCGCAGCGTGGCGTGGCGCTGCTGCCACACATCAAAAATATCATCGCCGTTGCATCTGGCAAGGGCGGCGTGGGCAAGAGCACCACAGCAGTCAATCTGGCTTTGGCTTTAGCCAGCGAAGGAGCTACCGTTGGTATTTTGGATGCCGACATTTACGGTCCCTCGCAGCCCATGATGATGGGACTAGAGGGGCGACCCGACACGACAGACGGCAAGACAATGGAGCCATTAAAAAATTATGGCGTTGAGGTGATGTCGATTGGCTTCCTAATCGAAAAAGACGATGCCATGATTTGGCGTGGCCCCATGGCAACCCAAGCGCTGGATCAGCTCCTACGCCAAACGAATTGGGGCAACCTAGACTACGTCATCGTTGATATGCCACCGGGCACGGGCGACATTGCGCTGACGCTCTCGCAGCGCGTACCGATGACGGGGGCGGTGATCGTCACCACGCCGCAAGACATTGCGCTGCTGGATGCCAAGAAAGGCATCAAGATGTTTGAGAAAGTGGGCGTACCTATTTTGGGGATTGTTGAAAATATGGCGGTTCACGTGTGTAGCCAATGCGGTCATCAAGAACACATTTTTGGTGTTGATGGCGGTAAAAAAATGGCCGCCGATAGCGGTATCGATTACCTCGGGGCACTGCCGCTAACGATGCAAATTCGCGTTGAGGCGGACAGCGGGAAACCAACCGTGGCGGCGCAGCCCACAAGCGATGTCGCCCTGCTCTATCAAAACATTGCACGGCAAGTGGCGATCAAAATTGCCAACAAGGCCAAGGATTTTTCTGCGAAATTTCCCAAAATTAACATCTCCAAAGAAACATGAAGCGACGCGCACTGCAGCCCCAAGCAAGTGTTGGTCAAATCCGCATCATTGGCGGTCAGTGGAAGCGCAGTCTATTGCCGGTTGCGAAAAAGGAGGGGCTACGCCCTACCCCTAGCCGTGTGCGTGAGACACTCTTTAATTGGCTGGGACAAGACCTGAGTGGACTCGTTTGCGTTGACGCTTTTGCCGGCTCTGGCGCACTTTCTTTTGAGGCCGCATCGCGCAAAGCCTTATCGGTATTGGCTTTCGAGCAAGATGCTTCCCTATGCCTCTCGCTACTTGGCTTGCAAGGCAGGCTAGGTGCGAAAAACATCAAAATTAGCCTAGGGGATGCCATTTTGCAGATGGCTCAACTTGCCCCTCACAGCGTAGACGTGGTGTTTCTCGATCCACCCTTTGCCTCCAAGCTGTATGAGCCTGCACTGCAAAGCGCCTCGCGCATCGCCAAGCCAGCAGGTTTGGTTTACTTAGAGTCTGACCGTGTGTGGAGTGACACCGAACTGGCACCCTATCATCTGTCCACCCTTCGCCACGGTAAGGCGGGAGTGGTTTGTTATTCGTTATTGCAAAAAGGATAATGCCACCATGAGCCCCAAAATTGCAGTTTATAGCGGCACGTTTGACCCCATGACGCTCGGGCATTTGGACGTGATTAGCCGCGCAGCCAAGTTGTTTGATGCGCTCATCATTGCCGTGGCCATTGCGCATCACAAAAAAACCCTCTTCACGCTGGACGAGCGTATCCACCTGACCCAAACAGCTTGCCACGACATGCCCAGCGTTAAGGTGTTGCCGTTTGAGGGCTTGATTGTGGATTTTTGCAAAGCTCACGGTGCAAGCGCCATTGTGCGCGGCGTGCGCAATAGCACCGACCTCGATTACGAGGCGCAAATGGCAGCCATGAATCAAAAGATGATGCCTAGCGTCGAGACCATTTTCTTGCTTCCGACACCGACGGTGCAATGCATCAGTTCCACACTCGTGCGTGAAATCGCCAAGCTAGGCGGCGATGTGTCCCAGATGGTGAGCGCCCCTGTGCGCACGGCTTTGCAAGAGCGCACTGCAGCAGCTTCTCAGGGGTGATGCTTCAATGGCTCTGATGATTACCGATGCCTGCATCAATTGCGATGTGTGCGAACCTGAGTGTCCCAACGAAGCGATCTATTTGGGCGCAGAAATTTATGAAATTGACGCTCATAAATGCACCGAATGCGTTGGGCATTTTGATGAGCCGCAATGCGTGCAACTCTGCCCCGTTGACTGCATCCCCAAAAATCCTGCGTTTTTAGAATCCAACGAAACGCTCTGGGCAAAATATCGCAAATTAACGGCTTCAACCAGCGCTACTGGTTAGCGCCGTTTGAGCGTATGGATAAAGCTGTTGCCACTGATCTCTTGCGAGACGAGTTCGTGTCCCGTTTGTTTGGCAAACGTCGCAAAGTCCCGCATGGAGCCGGTATCCGTTGCGATCACGCGAAGCAGCTGTCCGCTGATCATGTCAGCTAGCGCTTTTTTGGCTTTCAAAATGGGCAGTGGGCAATTCAGTCCACTGGTATCTAGCTCTTTGTCTATCGTCATAGCACTACTCATTGTTGTTGATTGAAGATCGAGCTGGCAATTCTACGAATTGCGGTGTCAAGCCGCGCGCCGTCAACCAGTCCGCCAGCGCATAGCCGGTACCCGCCCGCCAACACTTGAGTTGCGGTGGTTCAAACAATCGATACTCCACAAGCTCGGGGGAGAGTTTCACATCGCCACTGGCAACCGCATGGTACGCAATAATGACTTGATTCATACGCCGAAAGTCATAGGCTCCGATTAAATGCAACTCGCTGACATCTAGGTTGGTCTCTTCTTTGACCTCACGCGAAATACCCTCTTGGGGTGACTCGCCAGCCTCCATAAACCCGGTAATCAAAGAAAAAAATCGCCCCGGCCATGCGGCATTACGGGCTAATAAAACTTGTCCTGTCCCCGCTATCTCAAGAACAGCCGCCAGTACCGGTGTTGGATTATTCCAATGGACAAAACCACAAGCCGCTCCATGCTGCGTCGCCGTGCAGCGCCAGCGGTACTTAAGGCCGCCGTCCTCGTCGGCAGCTACCCACGCCAAAGGCTTAGCGCACTCGGGACAAAATTTGAAGTTGGATGGCGTGGGGGTTTCTTGTGTCATGCGAGTATTGTATGGATGGCGCTGCGTAAATCGGTTGCCCATGCACGGCGATCTCGCCCTTGACTGCGCTCTTCTTGACCAAACACGAGTACAACCATAAGTTCGCGCTGCCTAAGCGTGCGCCACACCGATTGCCACAGCGTGTCCTCTCCCACAAAGTTGGGAGCGAACGACTGCTGTTGGGTGCTTGCATCGATGTACCGAATCGCCACTGGCTGCACGGGTGCATCTGCATCAATGGCGCTTTGAATCATGTTGGCGTGAAAAGGCAAGAGCTGTACGCCCTCCCCTGTTGTGCCCTCTGGAAACACCGCGACGCAGTCCCCCGCACGCAAGCGCTTAGCCACCTGATGCACCACACGATGAGCATCGCGCCGACTGGTGCGCTGCACAAACAAAACGCCTGCTTGATCCGCCAAATAGCCAATCACTGGCCATGATTTGATCTCTCGCTTGGCAACAAAGCGGCAGTAATATGCGGCGTGAATCACAACGTTGTCGAGCCATGAGCTGTGGTTGGCCACAAGCATGCCGCTGTGAATGGGCTGACCCACCACTTGCAGCTTGATCCCCATGATCGAAAGCAATTGAAGCGACCACTCTTTGACGTGAATGGCTCGCTGCGCAGGGGACAGTTTGGCAAACTGGGTTTTAACAATCCAATAGCCTCGCACGACATGAAAGATGGCATGTAGCAGCCGAACAATGGCATTCATGGCAGACGAAGTCTCACGCGCCTTGTTGGCTTTAGTCGTTCCGTGCAAAAGCCAGATGTCCGTTGACGACGGTGGCCAGCACTCTTCCTTGCATTTCAAAACCAGAAAAAGGTGTGTGCTTGCCTTGGCTCACGATGTTTTTTGAGGTAACCAACCAAGTGGGTCTAGGGTCAAACACCACGACATCGGCTTGACCTTGCAGGCTCAAATGCCCAATGCTGGACTTGCCCAGCACGCCAGCCGCCCGCATCGTGACGGGTTTTAACGCCTCCAGCACACTGATGTGGCTCTCTTGCGCCAAGCGAAGCACTAGGTGAAGTAACAGCTCAAGCCCCGTTGCACCGACCTCCGCTTCGGCAAACGGCAAGAGTTTGCCGTCCTCACTCACGGGCGTGTGATCGGACACGATGGCATCAAGCGTGCCATCCAAAACGGCACCACGTAGCGCATCCCGGTCACGTGCCGTGCGCAGTGGGGGCGATAGCCGCATCCGGCTATCAAAAAATCCAATGTCGTTATCCACCAAAAAGAGTGAATTCATGCTGACATCTGCGCTAACAGGAAGTCCTTCTTGCTTGGCCGCACGTACCAGCGCCACACCGGCGGCGCTACTCACGCGCTGTAGATGCACGCGCCCCATCGTGGCACGTACCAAATCAAAAATGGTTTGCAAGGCAATGGTCTCCGCCATCACAGGTATGCCCGCTAAGCCAAGCCTTGTGGCGTATGCACCGCTTGCAGCTACGCCACCTTGACCAAACCACGGGTCTTGTGGGCGCAACCATGTGGTGTAGTCATACGTGGCGGCGTATTGCATCGCACGTGCCAAGGTTTGGGTGTTCACAATTGGCTTGTCGGCCTGACCAAATCCCACGCAGCCGGCATCCGCTAACTCCACCATGGCGGTGAGTGCCTCGCCCTCTAGGCCGCGCGTTAAAGCACCTAGCGGAAATACCCTTGCTGCATGACGTTTTTGCGCACGAAATTTCAGCATTTCGACAAGTCCGGGTTCATCAAGCACAGGGGATGTATCGGGAGGGCACACAACCGATGTCACGCCCCCCGCACCTGCCGCCGCTAATTCGGACTGCAGCATATGAGCGTGCTCACCACCGGGTTCGCCCAGACGCGCGTTTAGATCGATAAGCCCAGGAATCACCCAGCAACCACGAGCATCGATCACTCGATCAGCGGCTCTTTGCTCACCAAAGTGAGTCAGTTGATGGCCCGCAGGATCGGTGCGCGAAGCATGGATTGGCATAGCCGCGATGCGGCCATTGACCAGCATAACGTCACCGATTTGATCCAGTCCACTTTTCGGATCAATCACACGCCCGTTTTGAATCAAGATTTTCATTTGGTGTCTCCTTCGTTGCTAGAGACAATGCTCATCACCGCCATACGCACGGCGATACCAAAGCTGACCTGCGGTAGCACAACACTTTGCGCACCATCAACCACAGCCGAGTTGATTTCCACGCCTCGGTTAATAGGCCCCGGGTGCATCACAATCGCATCGTTTTTAGCCCATTGCAATTTTTCTTCGGTCAAGCCATAGCTCTTAAAAAATTCGTGTGAACTAGGCAGCAAGGCACCGCCCATGCGTTCGTTTTGCAGTCGCAGCATGATGACCACATCCGCCCCCGTGATGCCCTCTTTGAGGCTATGACAAACCCGCACACCTAGGCTTTCCATGCTGGAAGGAACCAGCGTCTTGGGGCCCACCACGCGCACTTCAGGGCAACCCAACGTCGTCAGTGCATGGATATCACTACGCGCCACCCGCGAGTGAAGCACATCGCCGACAATGGCAACCGTCAAATCGGTAAAGTCTTTTTTATAGTGCCGAATCGTCAGCATGTCGAGCAAGCCTTGCGTTGGATGAGCATGGCGACCATCACCTGCATTGATGACATGGGTATGCGGCTGCAAATGCTGTGCAATTAAGTAAGGCGCACCAGACTCGCTATGACGCACCACAAAAATGTCTGCGGCCATCGCCGACAGGTTGGCGATGGTGTCAAGCAAGCTCTCTCCCTTTGAGGCGGAGGAACGCGCAATATCCAAATTCATGACATCCGCCGAAAGACGTGTCGCAGCGATTTCAAAGGTCGTGCGTGTCCGAGTTGAGTTTTCAAAAAACAAATTGAACACGGTTTTGCCACGCAGCAGCGGTAATTTTTTAACCTCACGATCTTGAATGGCTGCGAAATTAGCAGCCGTATCCAAAATGTGAATCAAAATGTCCTTTGGCAACCCCTCGGTCGAGAGTAAATGAATCAGCTCGCCATTTTTGTTCAGTTGCGGATTTTTCATTGTTGGTTTTATTTCATATCAAACGAAAACGTGCCGTTGTCCAGACGGGTCAAGCGGATCGAGGCGGCTTTGTCCATCGTCATGGTGTGCGCCGCAAAATCGGCTTGTAGCGGCAACTCGCGTCCAGCTCGATCAATCAAGACAGCGAGGCGAACGCTAGCGGGACGACCATAGTCAAAGAGCTCGTTCATCACAGCCCGAATCGTGCGTCCGGTGTACAGCACATCATCTAACAACACGATGTGCGACCCCGTGACATCAAACGGCAAACTGGTCGTCTCCAGCCGCGTACTACCGGCCTTACTTCCACGCCTTAAATAGTCATCGCGGTGCATTGAGCTGGAGATAACTCCCACCTGATCTAAACCCCAATCGTGCTGCAAGCGCTCAACCATCCAAGCACCCCCCGATGCGATACCGACCCACTGCGTCGTCGCACCGCGCCATCCTTCTAGCTGGTCACGTAGACGCGCATAGAGTGGTTCGGCACTTAACGACTGGGGACTCAAAGGTTCAGGACTCATTGGGTAAATTCCTCATATATTGCTCTAGGATGATGCAAGCAGACAACGCATCCAGCTTGCCTTCTTTGGCTGTCGGATTATCAGCTTTCGCCTCTGTCGTACTGTAGCGCTCATCCACCTCGTGCACAGTCAAACCAGTCTGCTCGCGTAGATGCTGTGCAAACTGCTTGGCATACTTCGTGTTTTTATGCGGCGCACCGTCGGGATGGTAAGGTACACCAACCACCAAGGCTTGCGGTTTCCACTCTTGGAGTAATTTTTTTATTGCGCAGTCCCGCTCAGCGAGGTGCGACAAATCGGCCTTTGGTTTGAGCGTCAACGTTGCCACACTTTGTGCCGATTGTGTCAGCGTGTTGCCACTGGCAACCCCAATGCGCAAACGTCCCCAATCAAAAGCCAAAAACTGTTGCACACGCCGACTAGGCATCATTGCATGGCTCCAACACGAGGGGTCAGCATGACCTCATCTAACCCAAGTAATGCCAACGCCGATGGATAGCGCTGTTCACTAGGTGTATCGAAAAGAAGACAGTGACTGGCAGGAACCACCAACCAGTCGTTGCTCGCAATTTCTCGCTCCAATTGTCCGGGTTGCCAAGCGGCATAACCAAGCGCCACCAACATTTTTTGTGGCCCCGACCCTGCTGCCATGGCCTCTAGCACATCACGTGATGTGGTGATTTCAAGGCCACCCGAGACCGTGATCGATGAAGCCCACAAAGAGGATGGCGCTAAAGCCGCCCCTTCCTCTCCGTAAACATAAGCCTGCTGCGCTTCGTGCAAGATGAACCCTCGATCCGGTAAAACCGGACCTCCATTAAAAACAGGTGTTGTCTGAAGATCACTGCGCTGCAAAGTTAAACCCATACGGACTAACATGCGCTGAATAGTCAAAGCGCTGGGGCGATTGATCACCAAGCCCGCAGCACCATGAGAACCGTGACTGAAGACAAACACCACCGCTTTTTCAAAATCATCATCCTCCATGCTGGGCATGGCAACTAGAAAATGATTGTTGAGGTCAAGCATGCGCGTGCATGGCACGGCCAATAGATGGCGTCATTTAAGCCTTTTCAGACACCGGCACATCGCGGCGTACCGATCCCGTAAATAACTGACGAGGCCTGCCAATTTTGTATTCAGGATCGCTGATCATTTCATTCAATTGTGCAATCCAGCCCACGGAGCGCGCCAGCGCAAAGATGCCCGTGAAGAGTGACACAGGGATACCGATAGCACGCTGCACAATGCCGGAGTAGTAGTCAACATTGGGATACAGCTTGCGCGAGACAAAATAATCATCTTCAAGTGCAATTTTTTCTAATGCTTGCGCCAACTGCAAGATAGGATCGTTCTCAACACCTAGCGCCGCAAAAACTTCACGACAAGTCTCTTGCATCAATTTGGCGCGTGGGTCAAAGTTTTTATACACACGGTGACCAAAGCCCATCAATTTCACGCCCGAGTTTTTGTCTTTTACTTTTTCCATGAACTCTGCCACATAAGACAGCCCACCCTTGGCTTGAATTTCCTCCAGCATCTGCAAGCACGCTTCGTTCGCACCACCATGCGCTGGCCCCCACAAGCAAGCCACGCCTGCCGCAATCGCTGCAAACGGATTCGTCCCAGAGCTACCGCACAAGCGAACAGTTGATGTAGAAGCGTTTTGTTCATGATCCGCATGAAGCGTGAAGATGCGATCCATCGCCCGTTCAATCACAGGGTTGACAACATAAGGCTCACACGGGGTAGCAAACATCATGTGCAAGAAATTACCCGCATACGACAAATCATTGCGTGGATAAACAAACGGCTGTCCAATGCTGTACTTATAGGCCATCGCGACCAAGGTTGGCATTTTGGCGATCAGGCGAATCGCAGCAATTTCGCGGTGCTCAGCATTGTTAATGTCCGTGCTGTCGTGGTAGAAGGCCGACATGGCACCCACCAAGCCCGTTAGGATCGCCATGGGATGAGCATCGCGGCGAAATCCGCGCAAGAAAAACTGCATCTGTTCATTCACCATGGTGTGCATAGTTACCAACTTGTGAAAATCCTTGCGCTGCGTCTGCGTTGGCAACTCAGAGCGCAGGAGCAAATAACAAGTATCTAAAAAGTCACCACCACGGGTCGCTAGTTGCTCAATAGGATAGCCACGATAAAGCAACTCGCCTTTATCGCCGTCAATGTAGGTAATGCTAGATTGGCAAGCAGCAGTTGATAAAAAACCCGGATCGTATGTAAACATACCCGTCGCGCCATAGAGCTTGCGAATATCTAAGACATCAGGACCAATGCTACCGGAGTAAACGGGAGCCTCAAAGCTGGGGGAACCATTGGAAAACGAAATAGTCGCTTTATTTGTGGAGAGCTTCATTTATTTTTCTTTCAACTTAGTTAATACATCGACAACCTGCTGCTGCGTGACGTGTCCATTGCTGGACTGCAAATCACGAATCTGAACTTCATGCAATTGCTTACGGGATAAAAGCAAATCCATCAAGTCGTTATCACTCAAATCCATCAAGGCATAAAGACCAGCCTCATCATCCGTTGTAAGGCGAGTCTCATGCTTGGTAAAAAATCGTTCCATAAAAAGATCGTTCTCCAACATCCCACGACGCGAACGCCATTTGAGTTTGGAGAGCGCTCTTTCGTCCAACTTCACTATAACGACCTCGCCACCATCAACTCTTTGATCTTGCCAATCGCCAACGTCGGATTCAAGCCTTTAGGACACACGTCCACGCAATTCATAATGGTGTGGCAACGGAACAAGCGGTATGGGTCTTCCAAATTGTCTAAGCGGGCATCGGTATCTTGATCGCGCGTATCGGCAATGAAACGATAGGCCTGTAGCAAACCAGCAGGCCCCACAAACTTATCGGGATTCCACCAAAAGCTTGGGCATGAAGTGGAGCAGCTGGCGCACAAAATGCACTCATACAAACCATTCAATTCCTCACGCGCCTCGGGCGTTTGGAGCCGCTCTTTTTCGGGCGGTGGCGTATCGTTGACCAAGTAAGGCTTGATGGAGTGATACTGTTTGAAAAATTGCGTCATATCAACGATCAAATCGCGCACCACAGGCAAGCCAGGCAAAGGTTTCAAGACAATCGGGTCTTTGAGCGTATTCAGATTGGTCAAGCAAGCAAGCCCATTTTTACCATTGATGTTCATGGCATCCGAGCCGCACACACCTTCGCGGCACGAGCGGCGAAAGCTCACGGTAGGGTCTTGTGCTTTGAGCTTCATCAGCGCATCAAGGAGCATCCGCTCATGTCCGTCAAGCTCTAGCTCAACTTTTTCCATGCGTGGTTTCGCATCAACATCAGGGTCATAACGGTAAATGTGGAAGGTACGTTTTGCCATTTTTAATTCCTTGTTTTTTCTTTAGAACGTACGAACTTTGGGTGGTACAGAGTCAACACTCAAAGGTTTTAGTTTGACGGCCTTGTAGTCAAGTCGACTACCCTCGGAATACCAC
>CAZAIW010000068.1:0-10446 GCA_964485285.1 uncultured Burkholderiaceae bacterium
GGTGAGGGTCGGGTAGTTGAAGATCGAGCTGTACTTGGCGCGGCCGCTGTGCAGCGCCGCGAGCATCTGGTCGCGGCTCGTACCCAGCGTCTCGGCGGCGCTGTAGAGGTACAGGCCGTGGCCGCCCTCGTCTTGCACCTTGGCGATCAAAATCGCCTTGCGCTTCAAGCTCGGCGCGCGGCTGATCCAGTTGCCCTCGGGCAGCATGCCCACGATCTCGCTGTGGGCATGCTGGCTGATGTGGCGCACCAAGGTTTTGCGGTAGGCCTCGGGCATCCAGTCTTGCGGCTCGATGCGGCCGTCCGCGTCGATGCAAGCATCAAAGCGCGCCATCGACTCGGGCGGCTCCAATGCGACGACAGGCGCTACGCTCTTGGCGTTGGCGCTGGCCTCTTTGGCATCGTCGGGGACGCTGAATGATTGTGTGTACATCGTGCTCCTTTGGTTTTGGTGGTGTGTGTGGGGGATGCGTTACATATTATGATACAAAATTTGAAAAATTGTATCGCTTTTAATTTGACCCTATCATTGGCACTATGACCTCTAACGCTCAACCCAATCCTCATTTCGTTCCTTGGTTTCGCTCGGTTGCGCCGTATATTCATACGCATCGAGGCAAAACGTTTGTGCTTGCGGTTTGCGGCGAAGCCATAGCGGACGGGCGTTTGAGCGCCATTGCGCAAGATGTGGCTTTGATTCAAAGCATGGGCGTGAAGATTGTGCTGGTGCATGGTTTTCGGCCGCAGGTCAATGAGCAACTCGCGGCCAAGGGTCACACGCCCAAGTACTCACACGGCATGCGCATTACCGACTCGGTGGCGCTGGACTGTGCGCAAGAAGCTGCGGGTCAACTGCGTTATGAGATTGAGGCCGCGTTTAGCCAAGGCCTGCCCAATACGCCCATGGCGGGTTCAACCGTTCGCGTGATCTCGGGCAATTTTTTAACGGCTCGCCCCGTCGGTTTGATTGACGGTGTGGACTTTATTCATTCGGGCTTGGTACGCAAAGTTGATACCAAAGCCATCGAGCAGGTGTTGGATATGGGCGCTGTGGTGCTTTTGTCGCCATTTGGTTTTTCGCCCACGGGTGAGGCGTTTAATCTGACGATGGAGAACGTTGCCACCAGCGTTGCCATTAGCCTAGGCGCTGATAAGCTGATTTTTCTGACCGAAATCGATGGCATTCACACCCATCCCAAAGACCTCACAAGCCCCGTGGATACGGAGCTTCCGCTGATCGATGCCGAAAAATTATTGATGGCACTGCCAGACGCGACGCAGCCCACGGACACGGCGTTTTATTTGCAGCACTGCGTGCGGGCGTGCAAGTCGGGCGTGGAGCGCTCGCACATCTTGCCCTACGCGGTGGATGGCGCGTTGTTACTTGAGATTTACGTTCACGATGGCATCGGCACGATGGTGGTAGACGAAAAATTAGAGAGCCTGCGCGAAGCGACGATTGACGATGTGGGCTCGATCTTGCAGCTCATCGAGCCATTTGAGCGTGATGGCACGCTCGTCAAGCGCGACCGCACCGAGATTGAGCGTGATGCCAAGTTCTACACCGTGATTGAGCATGACGGCGTGATTTTTGGTTGCGCCGCGCTGTATCCCTACCCAGAGGCGAAGACCGCTGAGATGGCGGCGCTGACCGTCTCGCCCAATGTACAAAATCAAGGCGATGGTGAGCGCATCTTGAAGCGCATCGAGCACCGCGCCAAAGCGCTAGGCTTAGAGAGCATTTTTGTGCTGACCACGCGCACCAGCCACTGGTTTATCAAGCGCGGTTTTGCGCCCGCTGATGCCAACTGGTTGCCCGAGGCGCGTCAGAAAAAATACAACTGGGATCGCAAGTCTCAGGTACTGGTTAAAAAACTTTAAAGGAATCCATCATGGCACGTATGGTCAACTGCATCAAATTGGGTAAGGAAGCTGAGGGCTTGGACTTTGCACCTTATCCGGGCGAATTAGGAAAAAAAATCTGGCAGCAAGTCAGCAAGGAAGCTTGGGCCGCATGGATTAAGCATCAAACGATGTTGGTCAACGAAAACCGCTTGAACTTGGCGGACGCGCGTGCGCGGCAGTATTTGGCTCGCCAAATGGAAAATCATTTTTTTGGCTCAGGCGCTGATGCCGCTCAGGGCTATGTCCCGCCCAGCAACTAAATCGGTTGCCATTGTGGGTGCGGGCTTGGCCGGAGCCGCGCTGGCGCACACCTTTGCCAAGGCTGGCTACGCCATCACCGTTTACGAACAGAGCCATGCGCCTGCAGCAGGTGGGTCGGGCGTTCCGATTGGTTTGTTTGCGCCCAGCGTCTCGCGGGACGATGCACCGCATTCCAGAGTGCTCAGGCGCGGCGTGCATGTGCTGTTGTCGGAGCTCGCGCAGCTCACGCAGGCAGGGCTGCTGGCCGAAGGCGTGGACTGGGCGTTGTCTGGGGTTTGGGAGCGCTGCATCCGTACAAGCAAAAATTTACCAAGTGCATGGCTGGAAGACCAAGACCCGCCTGACTTGCAAAGCCGAGTGCTCCACAAGCCAATACCCACTTGGCTTGCAGGCCGATGGGGTGTTGAGATTCGCGATATTTGGCACGGTGCAGCAGGCTGGGTACGCCCGGGGCGATTGATCGAGGCGTGGCTAGCGCATCCTAGGATTGAACTCAAAACGAATGCGGGTGTCGATGATGTACGAGCGCTACAGGACGATGTGGTGGTGGTGGCTTGTGGCTATCAAACGGCGCGGCTGCTGCCCGGTTACGCCCCGCAATTGCAACCGATACGCGGTCAAGTCGAGTGGAGTAATCGTCCGCTGCGGGACACGCTTGACCAAGGGGCATTACCTTCGCATCCGGTCAACGGCATGGGACACTTTATTCCCACTGGCTCGGGGTGGTTGACGGGCGCTACGTTTCAGCGTGATGAGACCGACACCGCACCGCGTGAGCGCGACACCTTGCTCAATTTTGAAAAGCTACAGACGCTGCTTCCCGCCATCGGGCCGGGATGCTTGAGTGATCTGCGCGCGCATGCTGTGCCTTGGGCGGGGGTGCGTGTGGCGCAAAAAAATCGGTCGCCACTGCTGGAAAAAATCAAGCATCCGGGGTATGCCCCTGTGTGGGTCTGCACCGGGCTTGGCTCGCGGGGGCTGAGCTTGGCGGCTTTATGTGCGCGTCGCTTGCTGGCGAGCGTTGAGGACGAGTTGGCGCTCGGCCAAAAATGACTTCACCGAATCAACCAAGGGTTGGATGTCCGGCTCGGTGCGATCACCAAAACGCGCAACAACCGATTCGTAGCACGCCATCGCCTCGGGATTGCGATCCAGGGCATTGAGCCGGAAAGCCTTATTCATCAAGGCTTTGACAACATAAATGCCCAAGCTGGGATGAGGCTGTGGCTCTAGCTTGGCAAGCAAGGTGTCGTAAGCGGCGAGCGCTTCGTCGTAGCGCTGCAGCTTCGTCAGGCATGTCCCCGTGTTGAACAAAGCGGTGGCCAGTACGTTTAAAAATTCGGGCTTGCGGCGCTTGCTGAACTGCGCGACAACCTGCTCGTACTGCGCCAGCGCCTTGAGCAGCTGACCTTGGCTGGCCAAGGCAATACCTTGGGTGCATAGGTCTTGTGCGACTTTTAAGGGGGCAGAGGGCGTGGGTGTAGGTGTAGGTGTGGGGGAGGATGTCATGGATCAACAAAAATGAAATCGCCGCATCATGAGTACACACGCTTACCCATGCGGCTTGTGTTTGGGGGCGAGCTTGCGGTACAGCGTGGCTCGGCTAATGCCAAGTTTACGTGCAGCCTGCGCCACATTGCCCTTTGTTTCCCGAATGGCTTGTTGAATGAGTTGGCTGGTCACGTCTTTAATGGGCAACTGATCAACCATGGTGAGTATCGAAGCTGCTGAAAATGCAGAGGATGGGGCGGTTGTGGCGTTCGGTATAAAGCCGGATGCAGGGTACTGGCGTGTGGTGTGGTGCGGCCCTAAGGGCTGCACATGGAGACGAAGCCCAGACCACAGCGGAACGTCTAAGCACAGCTTGCCGCGCTGCGCTGCATCAAAAAAATGTTCAAAGCCAAAAGCAAATAAGTCACTGGCGTGTCCCAATGGGTTCATGCCCAGCATGTGGTAAGCAGCTTGGTTAAAGCCTAGCAAACGTCCATCGCGATCAAGCGCCACCAAACCATCCGAGGCCTGACCCAGCTCCATGCCCGACCAATTAAGGCGCAGCATCAGCGCATAAGGCAGCTGGTGCACCATGGTGTTTTCAATCGTATGGGCTGACTGCGCCACCAAATGCATGAGCTCGGGGCGTGCTTGTGTGTCAACACCGGTGATGTCAAGCATGCCCACGCAGGAGCCATCCGGTGCAAACAGAGGTGCGCCAGCGCAGCTGTAGATGCTGGTGGCCTTAAAAAAATGTTCGGATCGATGCAGCCAGACCGCCTTTTTTTCATGCAGCGCGGTACCAATGGCGGAGGTGCCGATGCTCGGCTCTGACAAGTCAACACCGACGCGGGCGATGCTGGTGGCGCGGCGATCATGCGGGTCGATCCATCCGCCCGTGCGAATAACTATGCCTTGCGCATCGGTCAACATCACAAAGTAGCGCGTACTTGCAATAGCCGCTCCTAGCTTGTCGATGACCCCTTGCGCTGCCTCCAGCAAAGCGTGATGCGTCTCATGGCTGCGCCGAATCACGCCTTGCGGCACGCTATTGAAAACGATCGCTTCCTCGGGCGTGCGCCCTTGCGCGATACAGCGCTGCCACGATTGCTCTAGCCAAGGACGATCTTGCCAAGCTGCTGGGAGGGTGATGGACATCATGCGGCAAATTATGCGCAGTCATTTGTCGCATTTTGAGAATGATGCGCTGGAGTAAGTCCAAAACTAGGGTAAGTCCTAGGCGCTGCCCGTAGATCAAAAGCCGAGTCGCCCATAAACTGATCCCTTAGGTTGATGCATTTTTATTTTCAAATTTACGAAGGAGCCTTTCATGAGTGTTCAATTTCAAGTCAATGGCAAGCCGATGACGGCAGCCTCAGAGGGCAGCACGCCGCTGCTCTGGGTCTTGCGCGATGAGCTGGATATGAAGGGCACCAAGTTTGGTTGCGGTGCGGCGCTATGCGGTGCCTGCACGGTGCACTTAGATGGCAACCCGATTCGTTCATGCCAAACGCCCGTGGCGAGCGTGGCAGGTAAGAAAATCTCCACGGTTGAGGGACTGTCTAAAAAGAATGATCATCCGCTGCAAAAAGCATGGATCGCGCATGATGTGCCCCAGTGCGGCTATTGCCAATCCGGGCAGTTGATGAGCGCGGCTGCGCTTTTAGCCAAAAACAAAAATCCAAGCGATGCGGACATTGACAGCGCGATGAGTGGCAATATTTGCCGCTGCGGCACCTATCCACGTATCAAAGCAGCGATCAAAGACGCAGCAGCTGCTATGCGCAAGGCTTAAGGAGATATGACCATGACAAAACTGATTCAAACTTCACGCCGTGGATTTTTAAAAGCCTCGGGTGCCGCCTCCACGCTGGCTTCATCGGCTCTCTCTTCGGGATTGATGCTAGGCGTTGCGCTGCCTAGCCGTGCGAACGCCGCAGCCACCATCTATACCCCCAACGCTTGGGTGCATATTGCAACCGATAACACCATCACCATTCTCACCGCTCGCTCGGAAATGGGGCAGGGCGTGTACACGTCGATGCCCATGCTCGTGGCCGAAGAGCTCAATGTTGATTTGGCACAAATTAAAGTGGCGAATGCACCTTCAGCAGCGGTCTATACCAATGCTTTGCTAGGGGCGCAACTCACGGGCGGCTCTACCTCGGTGCGCGACGGCTGGGAGAAGTTGCGCATTGCGGGTGCACAAGTGCGCGAAATGCTCCGCTCGGCGGCTGCGGCTGCGTGGGGTGTGGATTTAGACAAAGTCAAAGCCGCTAAGGGCATGCTGACGGCACCGGGCGGCAAAAAAGCGACTTACGGCGAAATGGCCGAAGCGGCGGCTCGCCTTTCTGTGCCTGAAAAACCAGCCATTAAAAACCCCAAAGACTTCAAAATTGTGGGCAAGGCGACCAAGCGACTGGATACACCATCCAAAACCAATGGTACGGCGCAGTTTGGTATTGACGTGACGCTGCCCGGCATGGTCTACGCCAGCCTTGAGCAATGCCCCGTGATTGGCGGAAAAGTGAAAAGTTTTGACGGATCAGCGGCTAAGGGCATGCCCGGTGTGATCGATGTTGTCCAAATTAGTGATGGTGTGGCCGTGGTGGCCAATAGTTACTGGCAAGCTGCTCAAGCACGCAAAGCGCTCAAAGTCGAGTGGGACGAAGGTGCTGTTGCGGCTTTGAGCGACAAATCAATGGCTGCAGCGACACGCAAAGCTTTGGCCGAAGCCAAAGCTATACCGATTGGCAAGCCGGTTGGCGACGCTGCGAAAGCCTTGGCGGGCGCTGCCAAAGTGGTGAAGGCCGAGTACTACACGCCAATGGAAGCCCATGCTCCGCTGGAGCCCATGAACTTTACGGCTGACTTCAAAAACGGTAAATGCCGCCTGATTGGCCCCACCCAATTCCAACAAGGTGCCGTTGGTGCCACGGCTGCGGCGCTGGGCATTAAGCCAGAAGACGTGACCGTTGAAACCACCTTCTTGGGCGGTGGCTTTGGTCGCCGACTTGAGCTGGACTTCATCACGCAAGCTGCGCAAATCTCTAAAGCAGTGGGTAAACCGGTTAAGTTATTGTGGTCGCGTGAAGACGATATGACCCACGACTTCTATCGCCCCATGGGTATCAACCAACTGACCGCTGGCCTTGATGCTGCGGGCAACCCTGTGGCGCTGCATTTCAAAGTCGCATCCCAATCCGTGACCCAGCGTGCCTTTGGCTTGCCCAAAGACACCTTCGATCCGTTTATGGGCGAGGCGGCGGTAGCGGGTTACAACATTCCCAATACGCAGCACGACCTCATCATTCACGACACCGGTTATCGCGTGGGCTACTGGCGCTCGGTCAGTCACAACATGAACGCCTTTGCCAACGAGAGCTTTATGGACGAAATGGCCAAAGCCGCAGGCAAAGACCCCTACGCCTATCGGATGAGTTTGCTCAAAGACAAGCCGCGCTTTGCCAACGTGCTCAAGCTGGCCGCGAACAAAGCGGGCTGGGGCAAAAAACTACCTGCGGGTCATGCACTGGGTATCGCCTTAATGGAAGGCTACGACACCTTTATGGCGCAAGTGGCCGAAGTATCGCTGGGCAGTGACGGCGGTGTCAAAGTGCATAAGGTGACCGTTGCGGTTGATGCGGGGCACATGGTCAACCCTGACACCGTGCAAGCGCAAATCCAATCCAGCCTTGTGTTTGGCATGAGCGCGGGCTTGATGCAAGAAATTACGCTGGACAAAGGCCGCGTACAGCAAACCAACTACGACAACTTCCCCGTTGTGCGCATGAACCAGTCACCCAAAATGGACATCATTTTGGTGAAGAGCACAGAAAAACCCGGTGGTATCGGCGAGCCTGCTACTGCCTTGGTGGTTCCTGCTATCGCCAATGCCGTTGCCACGTTGACTGGAAAGCGCGTGCGTAGCTTGCCGATGACAGCGGACGCTATTAAGGCGGCTTGAGCGAGCAAGGAGTCTTCTCGTGGAGTCACTTGACCTGCGCGTCTTAACCGACGCGCTTTTTTGGAAGCAGGCAGGTCACGGCGTGACACTGGTCACCGTGGTCGAGACGTGGGGCAGTGCTCCGCGTCCCGCTGGTGCCATGCTAGCGGTGCGTGATGACGGCGTGGTCAGTGGCTCCGTGTCGGGTGGTTGCGTCGAAGACGATCTCATCGCACGCATCAAGTCGGGCGAGCGCTCGGGCAACAAACCTTCCATGATCGCCTACGGCGTGACCAAAGACGAGGCGGCTCGCTTTGGTCTGCCGTGCGGCGGTACGCTGCGGCTGGTGCAAGAGCCCTTGCTGGACACGGCTTGGGTTGGCGAGCTACTTGCGCGAACAGCCAACCATGAACTACTGGCACGTACCCTCATGCTCAGCACGGGCGCTGTGGCGCTGCGCTTGGCCGAGCGTCACGAGGTGATGCAGTTTGATGGACTCACCCTCACCACACTCTTTGGCCCCAAGTGGCGGCTGCTGCTTATTGGGGCGGGGCAACTCAGCCAAGCCGTTGCGCAAATGGCGCAAATGCTCGATTTTGAAGTGCTGGTCTGCGACCCGCGCGAAGAATATGCGGCAACCTTGCGCATGGATAACGTGATCCGCGTGCAGGGAATGCCCGACGACGTGGTGCGCGACATGAATGCCGATGCACATACCGCCATCGTGGCGCTCACGCATGACTCCAAGCTCGACGATATGGCGCTTATGGAGGCGCTTCACTCCAACGCTTTTTATGTGGGAGCGCTGGGTTCTAAGCGCAACCAAGCCACGCGCAAGGCAAGACTGATCGAACACTTTGGCATGACCGAGTCCGATTTTGCTCGGCTGCACGGCCCTGTTGGCCTGCGTCTGGGGGCAAAAACACCGGCTGAGATTGCTGTGTCTATCGTTGCGGAAATTGTGCAGGTGAAAAATGCGAGTACTGCCGCAGAATCTAAATGTATGGCGGAGATTTTGGGATAACTTTGTTTTGATGCCAAACAAACGCTGTCGTGTTGAGTGTCTCAATTTAAAGATCGAAAATGTACAGATCAATTGATCTTTAATCAAATTTTTTGGAAGGACAACATGTTATGCATCGGAATGACCGTATCGGCTCCCGAACGGTATCTCGGTCTCATGAAGACCATTCGTGCGCGGCTTGACATGATCAGCGCGATCGAAAAAGCCAACGGAGACTCCTTCTCCCGGGCTGAAACCGCCGCCTTCCACGGACGAAAGGTGGTTGAAGGCATCGCCTTCTCTTGCTTGGTCGCCACTCAACACGGGCTCAAGCACATACCCCGAGACGCGAAGGGTAAGTGGAACGCAGAAGAGATTCTGCGCGGCCTTCTCAAGAAGAACTTGCAAGTGTTTCCGAGTCTCGACGCCAGAAGAACAGGCTGTGCATCAAGCGAAGGTAACGATCGAAGGCACCCCCGAGCGGCGCTTGACGCATGAGGAACTTATAGATGTCTATCAGCACCTACACCGCTGGTTGCATGAGATGAACCCTTACGTTTCGGCTGACCGTCTTGCATTCCTTGCGACGCACGCCAAGAAGCTTTGGGACGACCTTCGATCACTCAATGCATTCATCGAGCAACACTTCATCTCTATTCGAGGCGAAGCGTTCTTCTGCGTCTTGCGCGACAAGGTCGACGGGGAGACAAAGGTGGTGTCATGTCAAGTCAAAACCCCTTGAAAGTATCTACTGATTTTGGGTTGGTGTGCTTATGAACCAATCTCTAACCCATCGTTCAAGCGGGACTGCCTACGGCAGCCGCTGAACTCAAACGTTATACATGCCATGCCACTTCACGCTGATACGCCACTATTCGAATCCCGTCAGATGAGTCTGTCGGCGCAACGTTCCGTTTGGCTCAAGCTCGAATCGCTACAACCGCCGGGCTCGTTCAAGATTCGTGGCGTCGGGTTCGCATGCGAAACACACGCCGCACGAGGTGCAAGGCGATTTGTTTCCTCATCCGGTGGAAACGCCGGCTTGGCGGTCGCCTACGCAGGCCGAAGACTTTCTATCCCCGTCACCGTAGTGGTCCCGGAGACCACATCTGAGAAGGCGAAAGAGCTCCTAAGACTGGAAAATGCCGAAGTTATCGTGCACGGAGCCTCGTGGCAGGAAGCGAACGAACTTGCGGTTTCACTGGTTGGCGAGCCCGATGCGTTCATTCATCCGTTCGATGATCCTCTTCTTTGGCAGGGACACGCCACTCTGGTTGACGAAGTCTTTCGTTCTGGGCTTGAACCCGATGCCATCGTTCTTTCGGTCGGTGGTGGCGGCCTCTTGTCCGGTGTCGCGGAGGGTCTCCACCGGAACGGATGGGGACACATCCCGATTCTTGCTGTCGAAACCGATGGCGCCGCGTCATTTCACGAAGCAGCCAAGGTCGGGCATCCGGTCGAACTGGAAAGAATCACAAGTATCGCAACCTCCCTCGGTGCCAAGCGTGTTTGTGAAAGGGCTGTGCAATGGTCGAGAGAGCACCCAATCCGCAGCATCTTGGTGTCGGACCAAAGCGCGCTTTCCGCATGCGAGCGCTTTTTGGCTGATCACCGCGTTCTTGTTGAGCCGGCCTGCGGCGCAAGTCTTGCGCTGGTCTACGAAGATGCAGCAGAGCTTAGAGACTTCAGCACCGTTTTGGTCGTTGTGTGCGGCGGCGCGACTGCGACGATCGACCAAATCAGGCAATGGTCAAAGAGGTGCGTATAACCCTTCGTTCCAGCGGACTGGACTTGTCCCCTAAAAATGGAGACGACAAAATGAGCGTTACGACTTATTTTGG
>CAZAIW010000069.1:0-1077 GCA_964485285.1 uncultured Burkholderiaceae bacterium
GGGGCCGGGTGTGCGCTACCCCATTGTTCGTGGTTCGCTTGACCTGCAAGGTGTGAAAGATCGTAAACAGTCACGATCCAAATACGGCGCTAAGAAGCCAAAGGCTAAATAAAAGTGTTTTTAGGTGTTGTTTTTTGCGTGGCGCAAAGAGCAACGTAGTGATCCCAATCTTCAATATCGAAGACGGATCGAGTAAGTGACGGGTTCTCAAGGTATTTGAGATTGCCCACCATCACTGAAGCAAGATTTAAGAGGTGAAACCATGCCACGTCGTCGCGAAGTCCCTAAACGTGAAATTCTGCCAGACCCAAAATTTGGTAATGTCGAGCTCTCCAAGTTCATGAATGTGATTATGGAAAGCGGTAAAAAAGCAGTTGCTGAACGCATTATTTATGGCGCACTAGAAGCTATTGAAAAGAAAACCGGTAAGCCGCCAATGGAAACCTTTGCTTTGGCTATTGACAACGTTAAGCCGATGGTGGAAGTGAAGTCTCGCCGCGTGGGCGGTGCTAATTACCAAGTTCCTGTCGAGGTGCGTCCGGTGCGCCGTTTGGCGCTGTCGATGCGCTGGATTAAGGAGGCCGCTCGCAAGCGCAGCGAAAAATCGATGGCTCTGCGTTTGTGCAATGAACTGCTTGAGGCGACTGAGGGTCGTGGTGGCGCTATGAAAAAACGCGATGAAGTTCACCGCATGGCGGAGGCTAATAAAGCCTTCTCGCATTTCCGTTTCTAAAAATTCTCGGCTAGGCGTTTGTCCGCAGGGCAGGCGCTGGCGTACTCAAAGAAAGACAAATCATGTCACGCGCAACACCTATTAACCGTTATCGCAATATCGGCATTTCTGCACACATTGATGCAGGCAAGACAACCACCACAGAGCGTGTTCTTTTTTACACGGGTGTCAATCACAAGATTGGTGAAGTTCACGATGGCGCTGCCACTATGGACTGGATGGAGCAAGAGCAAGAGCGGGGTATCACCATTACTTCTGCTGCGACAACCTGCTTCTGGAAGGGTATGGGTAAGAATTTTGATGAGCATCGCATCAACATTATTGACACCCCCGGACACGTTGAC
>CAZAIW010000069.1:1087-1772 GCA_964485285.1 uncultured Burkholderiaceae bacterium
CGCGTTTTGGATGGTGCCTGCATGGTGTACTGTGCGGTGGGTGGTGTACAGCCGCAATCTGAAACGGTTTGGCGGCAGGCCAATAAATATAAGGTGCCGCGCCTTGCCTTCGTGAACAAGATGGATCGCACGGGTGCGAACTTCTTCAAGGTTTATGACCAGATGAGACTGCGTCTGAAGGCGAACCCTGTACCGCTTCAAGTGCCGATTGGTGCGGAAGAAAATTTTGCGGGTGTCGTGGACTTGGTCAAAATGAAGGCCATTATTTGGGACGAAGATAAGGGTGTCACCTTTACCTATGGTGACATTCCTGCCAACTTGGTTGATAAGTGCAATGAGTTTCGTGAGAAGCTGGTTGAGGCTGCTGCCGAGGCTTCTGAGGAGCTGATGAACAAGTACTTGGAGGGGGGCGAGCTGACCGAAGAGGAAATTAAAGCCGCCATTCGCCAACGTACCATTGCGGGTGAAATCCAGCCCATGCTATGCGGTTCGGCCTTTAAAAACAAAGGTGTGCAGGCGATGTTGGATGCTGTGATTGAGTACATGCCAAGTCCGGTTGATATTCCGCCTGTGACTTGTATGGATGAAGATGAGCAGCCAACGACACGCAAAGCGGATGACAACGAAAAGTTCTCGGCGCTTGCATTCAAATTGATGACTGACCCATTTGTGGGTCAGCTCACCT
>CAZAIW010000069.1:1782-10321 GCA_964485285.1 uncultured Burkholderiaceae bacterium
GGGTGATAGCGTGTACAACCCCATCAAAGGGCGCAAAGAGCGTATTGGTCGTATTGTGCAGATGCACGCTAATGCGCGTGAGCCCGTTGAAGAAATTGTGGCAGGTGACATCGCAGCGTGTATCGGACTGAAAGACGTTATTACGGGCGAAACGCTATGTGACCCAGATCACATTGTGACGCTAGAGAAAATGGTGTTCCCAGAGCCTGTGATTGCGCAGGCTGTGGAACCAAAGACGAAGGCTGATCAAGAAAAAATGGGTATTGCGCTCAATCGTCTTGCGGCTGAAGACCCATCGTTCCGCGTTCGCACAGATGAGGAGTCGGGTCAGACCATTATTGCGGGCATGGGTGAACTGCACTTAGAAATCATTGTGGATCGCATGAAGCGCGAATTTGGCGTGGAAGCAAATGTCGGTAAGCCACAAGTGGCCTATCGTGAGACGATTCGTAAAACCATTGAAGACGCAGAAGGTAAATTTGTGCGTCAATCGGGTGGTAAGGGTCAGTATGGACATGTCGTGCTCAAGATTGAACCCAATGAGCAAGGCAAGGGTATTGAGTTCATCGACGCGATTAAGGGTGGTGTGGTTCCACGTGAATACATTCCTGCCGTTGAAAAAGGCATTATGGAGGCTGTGACGCAGGGTGTGCTTGCAAACTACCCTGTGGTGGACGTGAAAGTGACGCTGCACTTTGGTTCCTACCATGATGTTGACTCGAATGAGTTGGCATTCAAGATGGCGGCTATTTTTGGCTTCAAAGAGGGTTGCCGTAAGGCCAGTCCGGTTCTTCTTGAGCCTATGATGGCCGTTGAGGTTGAAACGCCGGAAGACTACGCGGGTAGTGTGATGGGTGATTTATCTTCACGCCGTGGCATGGTGCAAGGTATGGAAGACATGGTTGGTGGTGGTAAGGCGATTAAGGCCGAAGTGCCACTCTCGGAAATGTTTGGTTACTCCACCACGCTGCGTTCTATGTCGCAAGGCCGCGCTACTTACACGATGGAATTCAAGCATTACACGGAAGCCCCGAAAAATGTGACGGAAGCCATCATGTCGGCACGGGCTAAGTAATAAAAATTTGTCTGCGATCGCACACCGCATGCTGCCCGTGGCGTGTGAATCGTGTTGTGATGCAGACGTTAAACCAACTCACGGGCATTGCTCATTTCATTGAAAAGGAAGCCTATCATGGCAAAAGAAAAATTTGAACGCACCAAGCCCCACGTGAACGTCGGCACGATTGGACACGTTGACCATGGCAAGACAACGCTAACAGCGGCGATCACGACCGTGCTAGCAGCCAAATACGGCGGCCAAGCCAAGGCTTACGACCAAATTGATGCTGCGCCAGAAGAAAAAGCACGCGGCATCACCATCAACACCGCACACGTCGAATACGAAACTGCCAATCGCCACTACGCGCACGTAGACTGCCCAGGCCATGCCGACTACGTCAAAAACATGATCACTGGTGCGGCCCAAATGGACGGTGCTATTTTGGTTTGCTCCGCTGCAGACGGCCCCATGCCACAAACCCGTGAACACATCCTCTTGGCTCGCCAAGTTGGTGTGCCACACATCATCGTCTTCCTCAACAAATGCGACATGGTCGATGATGCCGAACTGCTCGAGCTCGTCGAAATGGAAGTGCGTGAACTCCTCACCAAATACGACTTCCCAGGCGACGACACCCCCATCGTTCATGGGTCAGCCAAACTCGCTATGGAAGGCGACAAAGGCGAACTAGGCGAAGGTGCCATCATGAAACTGGCCGAAGCCATGGACACCTACTTCCCAACGCCAGAGCGTGCAGTAGATGGCACCTTTCTGATGCCAGTTGAAGACGTGTTCTCCATCTCGGGGCGCGGTACAGTAGTGACGGGACGTGTCGAGCGCGGCATCGTTAAAGTTGGTGAAGAGATCGAAATCGTCGGTATCGTTGACACCGTCAAAACTACCTGCACCGGTGTGGAAATGTTCCGCAAACTGCTCGACCAAGGCCAAGCTGGCGACAACGTGGGTATTCTCCTGCGCGGTACCAAGCGCGAAGAAGTGCAGCGTGGACAAGTGCTGTGCAAGCCAGGTTCGATCAAGCCGCACACACACTTCACGGGCGAAATCTACGTGCTCTCCAAAGATGAGGGTGGACGTCATACACCATTCTTCAACAACTACCGCCCGCAGTTCTACTTCCGTACCACGGACGTGACCGGAGCGATTGAGTTGCCAGAAGGCAAAGAGATGGTGATGCCAGGGGATAACACGGGCATTACGGTCAAACTCATTGCCCCCATCGCCATGGAAGAAGGCTTGCGCTTTGCGATCCGCGAAGGTGGTCGAACCGTCGGCTCTGGCGTTGTCGCTAAGATTTTGGCTTAATTGTGACAAGATTGGCATCAAATAATGGCAACTAAACAAAAAATCCGTATTCGCTTGAAGGCGTTTGATTACAAGCTCATCGACATTGCTGCTGCTGAAATTGTGGATACTGCTAAGCGTACGGGCGCGATTGTTAAAGGTCCCGTGCCTTTGCCAACGCGCATGAAGCGTTTTGATATTTTGCGCTCACCGCACGTCAACAAAACCAGTCGAGACCAGTTAGAGATTCGTACACATCAACGCCTCATGGATATTGTTGATCCAACAGATAAAACTGTGGACGCGCTGATGAAATTAGACCTCGCTGCTGGTGTGGATGTGGAAATTAAACTTCAATAACTTAATTTCAGGTTATAATGGTCGGCTTCGCACGTAAAAAGGCGGAGTCGAATTAAGTCCCCCATCAATCGTTATGGGGAATCTCAAATGAAGGCCTTTAAAAGGTCCGGAGAAATAAATGAGTCAAAGCAATCGCTTGGGGCTCTTGGGGCGCAAGGTTGGCATGATGCGCGTCTTCACGGATGAAGGGGATTCCATCCCTGTGACCGTGATTGACGTATCAGATAACCGTGTAACTCAAGTCAAAACCCCTGACAACGACGGTTATTCCGCGTTGCAAGTCACGTTTGGTGCCCGTAGAGCGTCGCGTGTTACTAAGCCAGAGGCGGGGCATCTTGCTAAAGCAGGTGTTTTAGCTGGCGAAATCGTACAAGAGTTTCGTGTGACGGCTGATGCAGCTGCTGCGCATGCCGCCGGTTCAAGCATCGCCCCTGCGGGTGTGTTTGCTGTTGGTGATAAGGTGGATGTTCAGGGTACGTCTATCGGTAAAGGCTTTCAAGGCACGATCAAGCGTCACAACTTCAAATCGCAACGCGCATCGCACGGCAATAGCCGCTCGCATCGTGTTCCCGGTTCTATTTCGATGGCGCAAGACCCGGGTCGCGTGTTCCCCGGCAAAAAAATGTCGGGTCATATGGGTGATGTCACAAAGTCTGTGCAAAACCTTCCTATCGTGCGAATCGACGAGGCGCGTCAGCTATTGCTCATCAAGGGTGCAATCCCCGGCAGTGCTGGAGGTTTTGTGACTGTTCGTCATGCCATTAAGGTACCTGTTAAAACTGTGAAGGGAGCTGCATAATGCAAGTTGAACTCCTAAATGACCAGGGTCTTAGCAGTGCAAAATTTGATGCCCCTGAGGCTGTGTTTGGTCGTGACTACAACGAATCGTTAATTCATCAGTTGGTTGTGGCGTTCCAAGCGAATGCGCGCCAAGGAACTCGTGCACAAAAAGACCGCGAACAAGTTAAGCATAGTACCAAAAAACCGTTTAAGCAAAAGGGAACTGGGCGTGCGCGTGCGGGTATGACTTCTTCGCCGCTGTGGCGTGGAGGTGGTCGTATTTTCCCGAATATGCCGGATGAAAATTTTGCGCACAAATTAAATAAAAAAATGTACCGCGCAGGGATGGCTTCGATTTTGTCGCAGCTTGCCCGTGATGGTCGTTTGGCTGTTGTTGATTCTCTGACGATTGATGCGCCCAAAACAAAATTGTTGGCGGCAAAATTTAAAGCCATGAATCTTCAATCGGTCATGGTTATTTCGGATGAGGTCGATGACAATCTTTACTTGGCATCGCGCAATTTGCCGAACGTCTTGGTTGTGGAAACTCGTTACGCTGACCCCTTATCGTTGATTCATTACAAAAAGGTCATTGTGACCAAGGCAGCGGTTGCCCAGTTTGAGGAGATGTTTGCATGAGCGCCATCAAAACCATAAAAAAAGCAACCAAATTTAATGCTACGAATGCTGTTTTCGATGAAGGTCGTCTGATGCAGGTATTGGTTGCGCCGATTGTTTCCGAGAAGGCGACAATGGTCGCTGACGGTACAAATGCCGTGACTTTTAAAGTTCTGCAAAATGCGAACAAGTACGAAATCAAAGCTGCTGTTGAGTTGATGTTTAAGGTTGAAGTGACCGGTGTCTCTACGGTCAACATCAAAGGTAAGACAAAGCGTTTTGGTAAGTCTGCTGGGCGTCGTGACAATGTTCGTAAGGCCTACGTCACGTTAAAAGCCGGTCAAGAGCTCAATCTGTCTGGGGAGGCTGCGTAACATGGCTGTCATTAAGATGAAACCAACATCACCAGGCCGACGCGGCGTGGTGAAAGTGACGCGCGACCATTTGTACAAAGGTCGCCCTGAGAGCTCTCTTGTTGAGTCGCAATTCCAAAAGGCGGGTCGCAATAACAATGGACATATCACCACACGCCACAAAGGCGGTGGTCATAAGCACCATTACCGTATTGTTGATTTTGTGCGTAGTAAAGATGGCATACCTGCCAAAATTGAGCGCATTGAATACGATCCGAATCGCTCGGCACATATTGCGTTGGTGTGCTATGCCGATGGCGAGCGCGCCTACATCATCGCACCTCGTGGTGTGGCAGTGGGCAGCAGTTTGATGAGTGGCTCTGAGGCTCCGATTAAGGCAGGAAACACGTTGCCTATTCGCAATATCCCCGTCGGTCAAACGATTCATTGCATCGAGATGCAGCCCGGAAAAGGTGCGCAAATTTGCCGCTCAGCTGGTACTTCGGCAACCCTGCTAGCTCGGGAAGGCATTTATGCGCAGGTTCGTTTGCGTTCAGGTGAAGTGCGTAAGATTCATATTGATTGCCGTGCCACTATTGGTGAGGTTGCCAATGAAGAGCACAGCCTGCGTCAATACGGCAAAGCTGGCGTTAAGAGATGGATGGGTATTCGACCTACCGTGCGCGGTGTTGCAATGAATCCTGTTGATCACCCACACGGCGGTGGCGAGGGACGCACGGGCGAAGGACGTCATGCGGTCGATCCATGGGGTAACCTGACTAAAGGCTACCGTACCCGTAACAACAAGCGCACACAGGTCATGATTGTGTCGCGTCGTAAGAAGTAAAGGGTTCATAGCATGTCTCGTTCATTGAAAAAAGGTCCGTTTGTTGACCATCACTTGATGGCAAAAGTTGAAAAAGCTGTTGCTACCAAAGACAAAAAACCTGTGAAAACGTGGTCGCGCCGCTCAATGGTGTTGCCCGATTTCATTGGCCTCACGATTGCCGTTCATAACGGCAAACAACATGTGCCGGTGTATGTGACTGACCAAATGGTTGGACACAAGCTTGGCGAGTTTGCATTGACCCGGACATTTAAGGGTCATCCTGCAGACAAAAAAGTTGTCAAGAAATAAGGAAGAACTATGGAAACAAAAGCAATAGTTCGTGGTGTACGCTTATCTTGCGATAAGGGTCGTCTAGTCGCCGATATGATTCGCGGTAAGCGCGTTGATCAAGCGCTCAATATTTTGACCTTTAGTCCTCAAAAGGCTGCAGGCATCATTAAGAAGTGCTTGGACTCCGCGATCGCTAACGCGGAGCACAACGATGGCGCTGATATTGATGAGCTCAAAATTACATCGATTTATGTCGAGCAAGGTGCAACGCTTAAGCGCTTTTCTGCACGCGCTAAAGGCCGTGGTAACCGCATTAGCAAACCCACCTGCCACATTTACGTGACAGTCGGCAACTGATAGGAAAAAAGAAACATGGGACAAAAAATCCACCCCACCGGTTTTCGCCTGTCGGTGAGCCGTAACTGGACTAGTCGTTGGTACGCTAGTAACCGCGATTTCGCGGGGATGCTCGCCGAAGACATTAAGGTTCGCGAGTATCTTAAAACCAAGCTCAAAAACGCCTCCGTATCAAAAGTGCTCATCGAGCGTCCTGCAAAGAATGCACGCATTACGATCTTCTCAGCACGCCCCGGCGTGGTGATTGGTAAAAAGGGCGAGGACATTGAGTTGCTCAAAAAAGATTTGGCGACAAAATTAGGCGTGCCAGTTGCCGTCAACATTGAGGAAGTGCGCAAACCTGAGATTGATGCCAAGTTGATTGCTGACTCGATTACTCAGCAACTCGAAAAACGCATCATGTTCCGTCGCGCCATGAAGCGCGCTATGCAAAACTGTATGCGTATGGGCGCACTCGGGATCAAGATCATGTCTGCTGGGCGTTTGAATGGCATCGAGATTGCGCGTACAGAGTGGTACCGCGAAGGTCGTGTGCCCCTGCATACCCTGCGTGCCGATATTGATTATGGTTTCTCAGAGGCCAAAACCACCTACGGCATTATTGGTGTCAAAGTCTGGGTCTACAAAGGTGACTCCTTAGGTCGTGGCGCTTCACCTGTGGTCTTAGTGCCACAAGAAGAGGAGCGTAAACCTCGTGGCCCACGTCGTGATGGTCCAAGCGGTGATCGCCCAGCTCGTACCGGGGCAGGACGTCGCCCAACTGGAACCAACACAGCGCCAACGGATGGCAGCGATAAACCCGCTGAAGCCACTGACGCTGCCGCTATCAAAACCACCGTTAAGCGCGTTCGTAAGGTCGCCGCGCCGGATAGCAGCGTGTCTGCTACTGACGGTAAAGGAGCTTAAACATGTTACAACCCGCTCGTCGTAAATATCGTAAAGAGCAAAAAGGTCGCAACACGGGTATTGCCACTCGAGGCAATTCCGTGGCATTTGGCGATCATGGTCTCAAATCAATTGAACGTGGTCGCTTGACGGCGCGTCAAATTGAATCCGCACGCCGTGCCATTTCACGTCACGTCAAACGTGGCGGACGAATTTGGATTCGTATCTTCCCAGACAAGCCAATTTCCAACAAGCCTGCAGAGGTGCGTATGGGTAATGGTAAGGGCAATCCTGAGTACTACGTGGCTGAAATTCAGCCCGGTAAAGTGCTATTTGAGATTGTGGGTGTGCCCGAAGAACTGGCTCGTGAGGCGTTCCGTTTGGCTTCTGCCAAATTGCCGCTACGTACGACCTTTGTCAGCCGCATGATCGGCGCTTAATCAAGGATGCTCAAAAGATGAAAGCTGCCCAAACACTTAAAAACTTGCGCGACAAAGATGTTGCCGGTCTTGCCGTTGAAGTCAAAGAGTTGCAAAAAGCTCACTTTGCGTTGCGGATGCAAAAGGCCACGCAACAGTTGAACAATACAGCCCTCGTTGGTGCTGCGCGTCGTGACGTTGCCCGCGCCAAGACGATTCTTGCACAAAAGCAAGCTGCCTCATAAATTAAGGAATACGCAAATGCTAGATAAACCTTCTCTAACGCGCACCTTGATTGGTAAGGTGGTGAGCGACAAACGAAGCAAAACAGTGACTGTACTGGTTGAGCGTCGTGTAAAGCATGAACTTTACGGGAAAATTGTTGCTAAAACCAGCAAATATCACGCACACGATGAAAACGGAGAGTTTCACATGGGTGATACGGTTGAAATTACCGAATCTCGTCCCTTATCCAAAACCAAAAATTGGGTTGTGACCCGATTGGTTGAAAAGGCCGCTTTGGTTTAGCACCTTAGCGGTTGTGTGATTCATCACCTCTGAAGCGGCTCAAGGAAACTTGAGCCGTTTTGTTTTTACAATCAAAAAACCATTTATAACTAGGAGATAGAACATGATCAAAGTCGGTGACAACTTGCCCCAAGCTATTTTGATGGAGTACTCAGAGGTTGAAGGCGAAGGCTGCTCGATAGGCCCCAACGCAGTCGATACCGCCAGCGCCAGCGCAGGGAAAACGATTGCTTTATTTGCGCTGCCAGGTGCATTTACGCCAACTTGTTCTGCTAAACACGTACCCGGTTATGTAGAGAAGTTTGATGAGCTGAAGTCTGCTGGTGTGGACGAAATTTGGTGCGTGAGCGTGAATGATGCTTTCGTGATGGGGGCATGGGCGCGTGATCAGAAAACTGGTGCGAAGGTGCGTATGCTGGCTGATGGCAGCGCTGCATTTACTCAAGCAACAGGTTTGACCTTAGACCTGACGAGCAAGGGTATGGGGTTGCGTTCAAACCGCTATTCGATGCTGGTCAAGAACGGGAAAGTCACCGACTTGAATGTTGAAGGTCCTGGTCAGTTTGAAGTGAGTGACGCCGCCACTTTGCTCAAGAAAATAAAGACATAAGCCGAAAGTTTGTACTTACTTTGTTGTGATGAAGTCGTCAACCATGAAAATCACTCTTGGCTTTTTACGAGTCGCCATGACCCTCGTTGCGCGTGTATCCTTGCAAGCTTGTCAGACCGTACAGACCACACAACCCGGTGCCGTGGG
>CAZAIW010000070.1:0-2136 GCA_964485285.1 uncultured Burkholderiaceae bacterium
AAGTGGTTCAGCGTGCCGACCCGCATATCGGCCTGCTGCATCGCGGTACCGAGAAGCTGGCCGAAACCCGTACCTGGGTGCAGTCTGTGCCTTACATGGATCGTCTTGACTACGTGTCCATGATGTGCAACGAGCACGCCTATTGCTTGGCGATTGAAAAAATGATGGGCATCCAAGTGCCCGAGCGTGCGCAATATATCCGCGTCATGTTCGCCGAAATCACGCGCATCTTGAACCACCTGATGTGGGTGGGCGCGCACGCGCTGGACTGCGGTGCCATGACCCTGCTGATGTACGCCTTTCGGGAGCGCGAAGACTTATTCGATGTCTATGAAGCCGTCTCTGGCGCACGTATGCACGCAGCCTATTCCCGTCCAGGCGGCGTCTACCGCGACCTGCCTGATCAGATGCCTCAGTACAAGGTCAGCAAAATTAAAAATGCCAAGGCGCTTGCCAAGCTCAATGAAAATCGCCAAGGCTCCATGCTCGATTTCATCGAAGACTTTTGCGCGCGCTTCCCAACTTATTTGGCCGAGTACCACACGCTGCTGACCGACAACCGCATTTGGAAACAGCGCACCGTCGGCATTGGTGTCGTCAGCCCTGAACGTGCACTCAACCTAGGCTTTACCGGCGCGATGCTGCGTGGCTCCGGCGTGGCATGGGATTTACGCAAAAAACAGCCCTACGATGTTTACGCCAAGATGGATTTTGATATTCCCGTTGGCAAGACAGGCGACAGCTATGACCGCTACCTTGTCCGCATGGAAGAGATGGCGCAATCCAACCGCATCATCCAGCAATGCGCCGCATGGCTCAAAGCTAACCCAGGCCCTGTGATCACCGACAACCATAAAGTCGCTCCACCGGCACGCGAAGACATGAAGTCAAACATGGAGGAGCTCATCCACCACTTCAAACTATTCACCGAAGGGTTTTGCGTACCCGAAGGCGAGGCCTATGCGGCGGTTGAGCATCCAAAAGGTGAGTTTGGCATCTACATGGTCAGCGACGGCGCTAACAAGCCCTATCGCCTCAAAATCCGTGCGCCCGGTTTTGCGCATTTGGCGGGTCTGAACGAACTGACAAAAGGTCATATGTTGGCCGATGCGGTTGCCATCATCGGCACGATGGACATTGTGTTTGGTGAGATTGATCGGTAATCCCATGGGGCGCATCGTTTCTCCAATCTCCATCACCAATCCCGCGCATAGCGAGTGCCAAGTGACGCTCAATGCTCTGGTGGATACGGGCGCATCAGCATTGTTTTTGCCTGACTCGTATCAATCTCGTCTAGGCGAAATTGAAGAGCTAGAGCCAACCTATTGCACCTTCACCGATAGGTCAAAAAAACTATCTAAACGTTTTGGCCCCGTAAAAATTCAACTCGATGGTTTTCCGTCTATTTACAACGAAGTTATTTTTTTACCGCCAGACGAAAAGGGCAACGATGTTGAAGCCTTAATCGGCTATATCGTGCTGGAGCAATCCCGCGCTGGTGTTGACATGGTGGGACACCGTTTATTCAAGGTTGATTCTTATGACCTTAAAGGCATCCGATAAAAATGTTTGAACAAAAAACCTTAGATCGCTTCGCACGCGAAGTCGCCAAATACCCTACTGACCAAAAGCAATCGGCTGTGATGGCCTGCCTTGCCATCGCGCAACAAGAACTAGGCTTTGTGTCACCCGAAGCCGAGGCTGCCATTGGCGCTTACCTCGGGATGCCTGCGATCGCCGTGCACGAAGTCACGACCTTCTACAACATGTACAACCAAGCACCTGTTGGCAAATTCAAACTCAACGTATGTACCAACTTGCCTTGTCAATTGGGTGCTCATGGTGGTGGACAAAAGGCGCTTGACTACGTTTGTAGCAAGCTCGGGGTCGAACCCTATGGCACCACCGCTGATGGTCTGTTCACCGTACAGCCCAGCGAGTGCCTTGGTGCTTGTGCCGACGCGCCTGTGATGCTCGTCAATGACCGCAATATGTGCAGCTTGATGACGAATGCGAAGCTGGACGCTTTGATTGACGGCTTGAAAGCAGAGGCCACTAAATGAGCGTACAAAACCTTCTCTCGCAGTTTGCTGCAACAGGCAACTTTCCATTACTTCGCACACTCGTCGCCACAGG
>CAZAIW010000070.1:2146-5398 GCA_964485285.1 uncultured Burkholderiaceae bacterium
CGAGACATCCTTCCACGGTCGCCACATCAACCCGCAAATCATGGCGGGATTAGATGGTCAAAATTGGTCTCTGAAGGACTACGAAGCACGCGGTGGCTACGCAGCACTGCGCAAAATTTTAGGAAAAGATGACAGTGGCGCGGAGCCAATGACACAAGATCAAGTCATCGCCGTTGTTAAAGAATCCGCTCTGCGCGGACGCGGTGGTGCAGGCTTTCCGACTGGCCTCAAGTGGAGCTTTATGCCCAAAACATTCCCCGGGCAAAAGTACATCGTTTGCAACTCGGATGAAGGCGAGCCAGGCACTTGCAAAGACCGCGACATCTTGCACTACAACCCGCATATCGTGATTGAAGGCATGATTATTGCCGGCTTCTCTATCGGTGCCTCTGTCGGCTACAACTACATTCACGGTGAGATTTTTGCCACCTACGAGCGCTTTGAAGCGGCGTTAGAAGAAGCCCGCGCGGCTGGGCTTTTGGGCGACAACATTCTCGGCTCTGGATTTAACTTCCAGCTTCACGCACACCACGGTTTTGGCGCTTACATCTGCGGCGAAGAGACCGCGCTGCTTGAATCGCTAGAGGGCAAAAAAGGACAGCCGCGCTTTAAACCACCCTTCCCGGCTAGCTTTGGTTTGTACGGCAAACCGACCACGATTAACAACACTGAGACCTTCGCAGCGGTGCCGTGGATCATTAGGAACGGCGGGCAAGCCTACCTTGAATGCGGCAAACCCAACAATGGCGGCACCAAAATTTTCTCCATCAGTGGCGATGTGGCGCGTCCCGGCAATTACGAAATTCCGCTGGGCACACCATTTGCCAAACTACTGGAACTAGCAGGTGGCGTGCGCGATGCGGACAAAGGGCGCACGCTCAAAGCCGTCATTCCGGGCGGATCATCTATGCCCGTTTTGCCAGCCGACATCATGATGGCAACTGATATGGACTACGACAGCATTGCCAAAGCAGGCTCCATGCTGGGCTCTGGTGCCGTCATCGTCATGGACGACACCCGCTGCATGGTCAAATCCATGCTACGCCTGTCTTACTTTTATATGCACGAGTCTTGCGGTCAATGCACACCGTGCCGCGAGGGCACAGGCTGGTTGTGGCGCGTCATCATCCGTATCGAACACGGTGAGGGCAAACCAGAAGACATGGACTTGCTCAACTCCATTACCGACAACATCCAAGGGCGCACCATCTGCGCACTTGGCGATGCAGCCGCCATGCCCATGCGTGCGTTCATCAAACACTTCCGCTCGGAGTTCGAGCACCACATCAAGCACAAGACTTGTCTTGTACCGCAAGCGGATTGAGTCTTGAGTTGACCGCCATGACCATGAAACCACAAAACTCACACATGATTTACGCTGCGTTGGAAATCTCCAACCCACGTGACTCTGCGTTGTCCTCGCTCAAGGTCAGCGCCTTAGTTGATACAGGTGCACGTTTTGCGATATTGCCCCAGCACATGGCAACGCAGCTGAACCTAGAACCTAGTCCCCATCAACCTTCGCGCGAAGTCACGCTAGTGGATGGTTCATCCAAACTCGTACCCTACGTCGGCCCCATCACTATCAAATTTGAAAATCGCACCTGCTACACCGGCGCACTCGTCATGGGTGACGAAACGATTTTGGGACTCACCGCCATGGGCGACATGGACTTGGTGGTGTTCACTGAAGAGAAGCGGCTGGCCGTCAATCCCGAAAGCCCCAATGTCGCGATGGCATATGCCAAAGGTCTAAAAGCTAATTTCCGCTCGGAGTTCGAGCACCACATCATGCACAAGACTTGCCTTGTGCCGCAAAACGATTGAGACTATGAAAAAAATATTACTGATCTTATGCGTGACACTGCAATGTCTTATCGTGACCGGATGTGCGACAACATTTGTTACACAAGAGCGATCAAAAGACTTCAATGACCATGAAAAAAAACATGTCACGGTGCTCTTCCCTTGGAATTTGATGCCCTACTCAGGATTAAGTCCGATTGATATGCAGGCAATTTTTGTTGAGCTTAATAAAGAATTTAAGAAATATAGTATTGAGGCTTCCTTACCGAAGGTGGGTGACAACGGCAAATTGTTATCCGATTATGTTTTGATTTTGGCTATTTCAAAAGCTGAAGTCCAATCTGTTGTCACTTATCAAGGTGGTGTGAAAGTGTACGAAAGTTCGACAAAAATTGCTACAGGGAAAATCAACTGGAAAGCTCATTTTTTAAAAATTGACTCTCAGAACGTAAGCTTATCGAATCCAATGCAAACATTATTAATTTCAAATAATAAAAATAAAGATGATGTGATCAAAACTATTTGGATTGGTGAATCTGGCAATATGAATTTTTCAACTGATCAATATGTGGCTGGTAACTTTTCAAAACTATATACCCAACTCGCTGATGCACTCATTGGTCAACTCGCAAGTGAAAACATAATTCGTAAAAAATAACCATGATTGAATTCGAACTAAATATTAAAAAATTTAACTTTGGAAAACCACAATGAAATTACCCTTTAATACTACTTTTCCAAGTTACATTTTCCGTTGTGTTGCTTTGTGTTGCGTACTCGCAGCAAATGCTCATGCAACGCCATTTTCTAAAGTTGATGTGCTAATTACCTTGACAGGATTGGTGGATGCTGCAGGCGGTAACAAGCAAATGGCAATGGCTCACGACATGGCGAGTCTCGCTGTTATTCGAAACTTTGAATCTAGCTTTAAGCAAGCAGGGTTAGATGCAAAGGTAAGTAATTTTGGCTCTGTGAAAATTACTGAAAATGATGAGAATAAAACTTTTACCATCTCAACGACTAATAGCAACATCTCGTCAGATATTGCGAACTCTAAAGCTGTAAACAGATCGGTGCTTGTGATACGTGTCGGATCATTCCAAACAATCTCAGCTGATGGAGCAATCACCTCCTTGCATAAGCCCTATCGTCAATCAACCCCACCACGCAATTACAACCACAAGTGGAGTGGAAATGTTTCTTGGTCAATTCGACTTTTAGATACAACTACATGGACTCCAAGCAACGATACAGCTTTAGTGGAAAAAGAAACTGAGCTGATGAATTTCAGCACTCAAGACTGTAGTGCCGATCAGTACAAAACTTGTAGTAAGCGCTTGGTAGATGCAGTCATATCTCTTTTACGCAAAGACGAACTACTTAAATAAGCATTTCCACAGCGCTTCTCAAACACTTATCAAACCCCCATGATTGAATTCGAACTCG
>CAZAIW010000070.1:5408-8430 GCA_964485285.1 uncultured Burkholderiaceae bacterium
GAAAAAAAGTAGAAGCCGAAGCTGGCAGCATGGTCATTGCTGCCGCTGCTAGCGTAGGCACATTCATCCCGCATTTTTGCTATCACAAAAAGCTTTCGATTGCGGCCAACTGCCGCATGTGCTTGGTGGACATTGAAAAGATGCCCAAGCCCATGCCAGCTTGCGCAACCGCGATTGCTCCGGGCATGATTGTTCGCACCAAGAGCGATAAGGCCATCAAAGCTCAGCAGTCGGTGATGGAGTTTTTACTGATTAACCACCCGCTCGACTGTCCGATTTGCGACCAAGGCGGTGAGTGCCAGTTGCAGGACTTAGCCGTGGGATATGGTGGCGGCACTTCGCGCTACGAGGAAGAAAAGCGTGTGGTAACTCACAAAGAAGTTGGCCCCTTAATTAGCATGGAAGAGATGTCACGCTGCATCCACTGCACGCGCTGCGTTCGCTTTGGTCAAGAGGTTGCCGGCATCATGGAGCTGGGCATGGTTCATCGCGGTGAGCATTCCGAGATTACGACCGTTGCAGGCGATACGGTGGACTCGGAACTATCGGGCAACATGATTGATATTTGCCCTGTGGGAGCCTTAACCAGCAAGCCTTTCCGCTATTCGGCTCGCACGTGGGAGCTATCGCGCCGCAAGTCGATTAGTCCGCATGACTCAACCGGTGCCAACTTGATCGTGCAGGTTAAAAACAACCAAGTCATGCGCGTTGTTCCGTTTGAAAACGAGGCCGTGAATGAATGCTGGATTGCCGACCGTGATCGTTTTAGTTATGAAGCACTGGGCAGTGCCGATCGCCTCACCACGCCCATGATCAAACAAGGCGGCCAGTGGAAGGATGTTGATTGGCAAGCCGCGCTGGAATACGTCGCCAACGGACTCAAGCAAATCAAGGCTGAGCACGGTGCGTCGTCTATCGGTACGCTAGCCAGCCCGCACAGCACAACCGAAGAGTTATTCCTTGCCACGCAACTCATGCGCGGCATCGGTTCTGACAACATCGACTACCGCCTGAGAAGTAGCGACTTCAGTAACACTTCCGCCGCAAATGTCCGCTGGCTTGGCACGTCGATTGAATCGCTCTCGGACATGCAACGGGTTTTGGTCGTGGGATCCAACCTTCGTAAAGACCATCCGCTGTTCGCGCAGCGCATTCGCCAAGCGGTTCGTAAGGGTGCACAAGTTTCGCAAATCAATGAACTGAATCGTGATTGGGCGATGAATGTTGCCAATAGCATCATTGCACCAAGTTCCGACTGGGCTGCAAGCCTTGCTGACAGCCGCTTGCAACAGTGGCTGGGCGCACCTGACGTGGCGACTGGTAAGAAGATTATTTTGCTGGGCAATGCCGCCGCTCATCACGCGAACGCATCGCAATTACTCGCATTGGCACAGCAACTAGCCGCAGCCACTGGCGCAGTCGTTGGCTATTTGACCGAAGCAGCCAACACTGTGGGCGCTCAGTTAGTTGGTGCCGTGCCTGCTAACAATGGCCTCAATGCCGCGCAGATGTTGACCTCTGAAGGCAACGGCCTAAAAGCCGCTCTGCTATTGGGCTGCGAGCCTGCGCTTGATAGCGCTGCTGGACAAGCTGGCGTAGCAGCACTGTCCAAGATGCAAATGGTGGTATCGCTGAACGCCTTTAAAACCAATATGGACTGCGCCGATGTGCTGCTGCCTATTAGCCCCTTTACCGAAACATCGGGCACATTTGTCAACGCAGAAGGCCGCGCCCAAAGCTTCCACGCCGTAGTAAAGCCCCTAGACGAGACCCGCCCCGCATGGAAAGTGCTGCGCGTGCTGGGTAATATGCTGGGTGTCGCTGGTTTCGATTTTGACTCGTCACAAGAGGTGCTAGCGGCAGCAAAATTGGACAATTCCAAACTAAGCAATGCCGCTAAGCCAAGCGCAGCAAGCCTTGCAGCGGCATCGACCTCACAAGCCAATCAAGATAAGCCCTGCACGGCATCGATCTATCAATTAGACGGTCTGGTGCGCCGTGCGCCGTCCCTGCAATTGACAAAAGACGCGCTGGCGGCAGCGCAAGGAGTCTTAGCATGATCGAGATGATTTACAACACCGGCTTGAACCTGTGCGCGCATCCTCTATGGGCAACGCTGGCTTGGCCGACCCTGTGGGCACTCATCAAAATCGTTTGCCTGTTGTTGCCTTTGCTATTGTGCGTCGCTTATCTCACGCTGTGGGAGCGCAAGGCGATTGGCTGGGTACAAATCCGCGTGGGGCCCAACCGTGTCGGCCCCTTTGGACTGCTGCAACCCATCGCCGATGCACTCAAGCTGCTGACCAAAGAAATTGTGGTTCCTACAGCTGCCAACCAGGCCTTGTTTTTAATTGGTCCCATCATGACCATCATGCCCGCACTTGCGGCTTGGGCGGTTATTCCATTTGGCCCTGATGTGGCGCTGGCCAACGTTAATGCCGGACTGCTGTTCGTGATGGCGATTACCTCGCTGGAAGTGTACGGTGTCATCATTGCGGGCTGGGCATCCAACTCCAAATACGCCTTCCTTGGCGCACTACGCGCATCGGCACAAATGGTGAGCTACGAGATCGCCATGGGCTTTTGCTTTGTGATTGTGCTGATGGTTTCCGCCTCGCTCAACATGACCGACATCGTCATGGGACAAGGCAAAGGGCAATTCGCTGCCATGGGACTGGGCTTTTTGTCGTGGAACTGGCTACCTCTACTCCCCGTCTTTGTGGTCTACATCATCTCGGGGTTGGCAGAGACCAATCGCCATCCGTTTGACGTGGTCGAGGGTGAGAGCGAAATCGTGGCAGGCCATATGGTGGAGTACTCGGGGATGTCGTTTGCCATGTTCTTCTTGGCCGAATACGCCAATATGTGGTTGGTCTCCATCCTTGCTGCCATCATGTTTTTAGGTGGTTGGTTGCCCCCCGTAGAAACACTGTCATTTATCCCGGGCTGGATATGGCTTGGCGCAAAAACTTTTTGTGTTGTGACCTTATTTTTGTGGATTCGCGCCACATTCCCACGTTTT
>CAZAIW010000070.1:8440-10268 GCA_964485285.1 uncultured Burkholderiaceae bacterium
TATCCCGGTCACCTTGATTTGGCTGGTGATTGTTGGCGCTTGGCTGCAAACGCCTTGGAATATCTGGAAGTGAGCAACGGACAATGGCTATGAACAACTTTTCGTTGAAAGATTTTTTAAACAGCTTCATGCTCATCGAGCTGTTCAAGGGCATGGCGCTCACGGGTAAATACGCCTTCCGCCGCAAAATTACGGTGCAATTTCCCGAAGAAAAAACACCCATCAGTCCACGCTTTCGCGGCCTGCATGCGCTGCGTCGCTACGAAAACGGCGAAGAGCGCTGCATCGCTTGCAAACTGTGCGAGGCCGTCTGCCCCGCCATGGCCATCACGATTGAGTCCGAGGTTCGGGATGATGGTTCACGCCGCACCAGCCGCTACGACATTGACCTGACCAAATGCATCTTCTGCGGCTTTTGCGAAGAGTCCTGCCCTGTTGACTCGATTGTCGAAACACAGATTTTGGAATACCACGGCGAAAAGCGTGGGGACTTGTATTTCACCAAAGAGATGCTGCTCGCCGTGGGTGATCGCTATGAGAGTGAAATTGCGGCGAATAAAGCGCAAGACGCCAAATACCGCTAAACCCAGTTAGGAATAAAACATGGACATCAAAACTGGATTTTTTTACTTTTTCTCGGTCGTGCTGTTGCTCGCAGCGTTTCGCGTTATCACCGCCAAAAACCCAGTGCATGCAGCGCTGTTTTTAGTGCTCACCTTTTTTCAAGCCTCCGCCATCTGGATGCTGCTCAAAGCTGAGTTCTTAGCCATTACCTTGGTGTTGGTGTATGTGGGCGCGGTCATGGTGTTGTTTCTCTTCGTTGTGATGATGCTGGACATCAACATGGACAAGGTACGTGATGGCTTTTGGCGGCACTTCCCGCTCGCTGCCACGATTGGCGTCGTCATTGCCCTAGAGATGATCTCCATCATCATGGGCAATATCCATAAAAGCGAAGCAACACCCATGGCCTCGTCTGTTGCTGGGCAAGCGTTGGCGCAAACATCGAATGCGAAAGAACTGGGCAAACTACTCTATACCCAATACCTGTATCCGGTACAAATCGCCGCCGTTATTTTGTTGGTCGCTATCGTTGCGGCCATTGCGCTAACGCTGCGTGGACGCAAGGACAGCAAGCATATTGCGGTGCATGATCAAATCAAAGTGAAGGCTCGTGACCGTATGGAAATTATCAAAATGGAGTCTGGCGTATGACGGTTACTCTCAGTCATTACTTATCGCTTGGTGCATTGCTATTTGCCATGTCCATCATTGGCATCTTTTTGAACCGCCGCAACCTGATTGTGTTGCTCATGGCTATTGAGCTGATGCTGCTGGCTGTCAATATGAACTTTGTGGCGTTTTCCCATTATTTGGGCGATATGCATGGGCAAATTTTTGTCTTCTTTATTCTCACGGTCGCAGCAGCTGAATCAGCCATTGGTCTTGCCATTCTTGTGCTCTTGTTCCGCAATAAACACAACATCAATGTCGAAGAACTCAATGAGTTGAAGGGCTAGGTCAAATATGAGTCAAACACTTTCAACATCCACACTACTCACCATTGCGCTCGCGCCCTTGGTCGGTGCCATCACAACTGGCGTTTGGGGCACCAAGCTGGGCGGCAATTGGATTGGCAAACGCTTGGCTCACACCATCACGGTGCTGGGCGTTTTGGTCTCTTTTGTGCTATCGACCATTGTCCTCAAACAAGTAATTGATGGCGCTCGCTTCAACGCCACGATTTACGAATGGATGGTGGTAGGCAGCTTGAAGATGGAAGTCGGCTTCCTGGTCGACGGCCTGACCGCCATGATGATGTGTGTGG
>CAZAIW010000071.1:0-10186 GCA_964485285.1 uncultured Burkholderiaceae bacterium
CTCATCTCCAACGCCTCCGATGCCTGCGACAAGCTGCGTTTTGAAGGCTTAAACAATCCCGCGCTTTTTGAAGGTCAATCCGATTTAGAGGTGCGTGTCTCGTTTGATAAAGCCGCACGCACGATCACGATCTCTGACAACGGCATTGGTATGACGGCGCAAGAAGCCATCGATCACTTGGGCACGATTGCCAAATCAGGAACCAAAGATTTTGTCTCTCAGCTTGGCGAGGCACAGCGCACCAATGCCAAGGAGCAAGGCTCCCTCATTGGTCAGTTTGGTGTGGGGTTTTATTCGGGCTTTATCGTGGCCGACAAGATGGTGGTTGAAACGAGAAAAGGCGGCGCGGCGGCCTCTGAGGGGGTGCGCTGGACAAGCGGCGGAGCGGGTGACTTTGAGACCGAGACCATCACCAAAGAGGGACGCGGTACGGACGTGATTTTGCACCTTCGCGCGGACGAAGAGGGGTCAACCGAGATGAGCGACTTTCTGTCAAGCTGGAAGCTCAAGTCCATCATCAACAAATATGCCGAGCACATCTCGCTACCCATTTTGATGCGCAAGGAAGAATGGAAAGAAGGTAAAGATAACCAGCCCGGCGAGATGATCACAACCGACGAGTGGGAGACCATTAACAAAGCCAGCGCACTGTGGAGTCGCCCCAAGTCCGAGATCACGCAAGAGCAATACGACGAGTTTTATAAGCAGATCAGCTACGACTTTGCGGCTCCGCTGGCGCACAGTCACAACCGAGTGGAGGGCAAGACCGAGTACACGCAGCTACTCTATATTCCATCGACTGCACCGCATGATTTGTGGAACCGTGATAAGAAGGCGGGTATCAAACTTTACGTGAAGCGCGTGTTCATCATGGACGATGCGGAGAGCCTCATGCCCGTGTATCTACGCTTTGTTAAAGGCGTGATTGACTCTGCCGATTTGCCGCTCAATGTCTCGCGTGAATTGTTGCAAGAGTCGCGTGACACCAAAGCCATCCGCGAAGGTAATACGCGGCGTATCTTGTCCATGCTAGAGGACATGGCGGCACCACAAAAAGAGGGTGAATCCAAAGAGGATTTTGAGGCACGTGCCGCCAAATTTGCTAAGTTCTACGAGGCGTTTGGTGCGGTGCTCAAAGAAGGTGTGGGCGAGGATTTTGCCAACAAAGACAAGATCGCTAAGCTGCTGCGGTTTGCCTCTAGCACCACCGAGACAGCGACGGTTGGCTTTGCCGACTACAAGGTACGCATGAAAGAGGGCCAAGAGGCGATCTACTACATCACGGCGGAGACACTGGCGGCTGCCAAAAATAGTCCGCAGCTAGAGGTGTTTAAGAAAAAAGGCATCGAGGTGCTGCTCATGTCGGATCGCGTGGACGAGTGGGCGCTGGGCTTTTTGAATGAATTCGATGGCACGCCGCTGCAAAGCGTGGCCAAGGGCGCGTTTGATCTTGGCAAGCTGCATGATGAAGCCGAGAAGAAGGCGGCTGAAGATGCGGCTGAATCGGCCAAGCCGTTGCTAGCCAAGCTGAAAGAGGCGCTGAAAGACAAAGCTGAAGATGTGCGCGTGACCACCCGCTTGGTGGATTCTCCTGCATGCCTAGTGGTGCAAGATCACGGCATGAGTACACAGATGGCGCGTCTGCTCAAACAGGCGGGTCAGGCGGCACCTGAGAGTAAGCCGATTTTGGAAATTAACCCTGAGCATGCGCTGGTCAAAAAATTGGAGGGTTCTGTCAACTTTCATGATTTGGCGCACATCTTGTTCGATCAAGCGCTCTTGGCCGAGGGCGGCTTGCCCGATGATCCTGCGGCGTATGTCAAGCGCGTTAATGCGCTATTGGCGTAGCTCCCTTGGCGGGTGGCTGCTGGGCGGCTGAGGAAGCGTGCCCCGTGGGCGCTGTATGAGCACTCATCCAGCGCACGAGGTCTAACCACATTTGGCGCATTTCAGCGGTGGTGGGCGCTTGAGCCGAGTGGGGTAGCTCAACCGTGATGACGGGTACGCCTAGCGTCACACCACCGTAGTTGCCAAGACTGCCCGGATAAATGCCAACTTGATCAAGGTACAAACGCCCCAGCTTGCTGGGCGGCGTGGCCGGACCATCAAAATCCAGCACGCCAAATGGCGCGTGGATGCTCACAATAACGTCGGGTTTAAAGCTGTTAATTTGCTCGTACAAAAATTGCGATTCCGGCTCAGACAGTGCCGCTTTGCCGGGGAAACGCCTCGGGTCTTTTTTCGTTTTTCCCGTCCAGTATTTGATGGCATCACGCTGCCAATCCGATGTTGGAAAGTTGCGGTTTAAGTCGACACCATTGGCGTTGGTGCGTTTGGGTGGTTGAGCCAATAAACCATCTGGATTCAGTCCCGGAATAAAACGCCAGTGCGTTTGCGCCGGGGTTGCTTCGGCGTAACCAATCCAGTGAAAGACCACGGAGCTGGAAGAGCGCTCATCGCCGTGGATGCCGCCCAATACCAAGACACGGCGTTTGGGTGTCTCGGCTAAAACATCGCGCTGCAAAATTGTGCGTCCCAAAGTGGAAGTGGCGTGCGAGGCCTCTAACTTGACGCTGTGACACAGTTTGTCTGGAACGCTGGGCAGCGGGCGGGACAGCTCTAAACATAGGGCGAGGGCATCCAGCATGGCATCAATCAGTCGCTGTCTTTGTCAGGGGAGGTCATCTCTAGCTCATAGCTGGCGGCCAGCATGGCGAGGCGGGCAATGACACCGTACATATAAAAACGGTTGGGTGCGCTGGCACCAATTTGCTGCCCCAGCTCGGGGGTGTTGGTGGCGTTGGCAAATGCAAGCGGCACAAATGTGGCTCCGGGTGCGTTTAAGTTTTCATCGATGCCGCGCTGCGCATGAACGCGGTAAAAACCACCCACCACGTAGCGGTCAAGCATATAGACCACGGGTTCGGCCATGGCTTCGTTGACGCGCTCCATGGTTTGTACGCCCTCTTGGATGATGACCTCGCTCACGGTTTGCCCGTCCTTAACCACACTCATCTTGTTTTTTGTTTTGCGGTTGATGGCTTCTAAATCTTTCGTGCTGCGCACGGTCATGATGCCCATGCCGTAGGTGCCGTTGTCGGCTTTCACAATCACAAAGGGTTTGTCGAGGATGCCGTATTGGTCATACTTGGTTTGGATTTTTTTAAGTAGCGCGTCCACCTCGCGCGTCAAGCATTCCATGCCCGTACCTTCGGCAAAGTTCACGCGGCCACAGCGTGAAAAATAAGGATTAATCAACCACGGGTCAATGTTGATCAGGCTTGCGAAGGCAGCGGCTACTTTGTCGTAGGCCGCAAAATGCGTGGACTTGCGCCGCACGAACCAGCCAGCATGCAGTGGTGGTAGCAGATGCTGCTCGTGTAGGTTTTGAAAAATGTCAGGCGTTCCGGCGCTTAAATCGTTGTTGAGCAAAATGGTACAAGGGTCAAAATTTTTGAGGCCGAGTCGATGTTTGCTGCGAATCACAGGTTCTAGCAGTACGCGCTCGCCAGTAGGGAGGTCAAAGGTTGTCGGCTCGGTGATGTCGGGGTTGATCGTGCCAATGCGAACATTGAGTCCTGCTTGATGAAAAATCTTTTGTAGCCGCGCGACGTTGGTAAGGTAGAAGGTGTTGCGTGTATGGTTTTCGGGAATGAGGAGTAGATTTTTTGCTTCTGGACAAATTTTCTCAATAGCCGACATAGCGGCTTGCACCGCCAAGGGCAGCATTTCAGGCGTGAGATTGTTCCAGCCACCGGGATAGAGATTGGTGTCCACCGGTGCGAGCTTAAAGCCGGCATTGCGTAGATCAACCGAGGTGTAAAACGCAGGTGTGTGCTCTAGCCACTCCATGCGGAACCAGCGTTCAATGGCAGGAAGGCTGTCTAAAATTTTTTGCTCTAACTCGTTAATAGGCCCGGTGAGGGCGGTGACAAGATGCGGAACCATGCGGGCTTTCGGTAAGAAGTGGGGACAGAACAAGAATGGGATAAGAATGGGATAATCGAAGTCTATGCCAATTTACGCTTATAAATGTTCCTCTTGCGGTGTCGCACAAGACATTCTGCGCAAAATTTCCGATCCACCACTGACCACTTGTCCCGCTTGCGGCCAAGAGACACTTGCTAAACAAGTAACGGCGGCGGGCTTTCAGCTCAAGGGCTCGGGCTGGTATGTCACCGATTTTCGGGGTGGTGATAACAAAGCGGGTGCACAAAGCGCGGCGAATCAGTCCGCTGGTGGTCAAGCTAGTGAGCAGGTATCCAAGCCGGATACAGCCTCTCCGACTGCGGATGGCGCTAGCGTAGCTGTACCAGCAGCCCCCGCACCTGCTGCCGCACCGGTGAGCACCCCCACTTCTGGAGCAACCGCATCATGACAAATGTTCGTAAATGGTTCTTTGCGGGTCTGTTGGTACTGGTACCGCTGGCTATTACGATTTGGCTCTTGGAGTGGGCGATTAGCTCGCTCGATAAGACGCTTTTGTTGTTGCCCAAAGCGTGGCAGCCTGATAACTTGCTGGGCATGCACATCCCTGGGTTTGGGGTGATCTTGACGCTTGTCGTGCTGTTGCTGGTGGGAGCCTTGGTCAGTAACTTTTTGGGCAAACGAATTGTTGGTTGGTGGGATGCGTTGCTTGGGAAAATCCCCGTGGTGCGCTCCATCTATTCCAGCGTCAAACAGGTCTCCGATACGCTCTTTTCTGAAAACGGTAATGCGTTTCGTCAAGCCGTGCTGGTGCAGTGGCCGCGCACGGAGGTGTGGACGATCGGCTTTGTGACGGGTGTGCCCAGTGGGGATGTACTGACTTCTTTGCGGCAAGGACAGGGTGATGAGGAGTACCTGAGCGTTTACGTGCCCACTACGCCCAATCCAACAAGCGGTTACATGATGATGTTTAAAAAATCCGACTGCCAACCTTTGAGCATGAACGTGGATGCAGCTTTGAAATACGTGGTCTCGATGGGCGTGGTTGCTCCCATCCATACGTCAACCGATTTGAAATCAGGAAACTAAAAATGAAAAACGAAATGCATATGTCTATGCGAACCTCTTATTGCGGCTTAGTGACAGAGGCCTTGATAGGTCAATCCGTCACGCTGTGCGGCTGGGTGAATCGTCGCCGTGATCATGGTGGCGTGATCTTTGTCGATTTGCGTGACCGTGAGGGCTATGTACAAGTCGTGTGTGACCCCGACAGACCTGAAATGTTTAAAGTGGCCGAGGGGCTGCGTAATGAGTTTTGCATTCAAATGACGGGTGTTGTGCGGGCTCGCCCAGCAGGTACAGCCAACAAAGATTTAAAGAGCGGCGGGGTCGAAATTTTGTGCCACGAGCTCAAAGTGCTCAATCCATCGGTGACACCGCCTTTCCAGTTGGACGATGACAATCTTTCGGAGACGACTCGCCTGACGCACCGTGTGCTGGACTTGCGCCGTCCAGCGATGCAGCGCAACATGATGCTACGTTACAAAGTCGCCATGACAGTGCGTAATTACTTAGATGCGCATGGATTCATTGACATTGAAACGCCCATGCTCACCAAGTCCACGCCCGAAGGTGCACGCGATTATTTGGTGCCAAGCCGGGTGCAAGAAGGGCAGTTTTTCGCTCTCCCACAAAGTCCACAGTTGTTCAAGCAGCTGCTCATGGTGGCCGGTTATGACCGTTACTACCAGATCACCAAATGTTTCCGCGACGAAGACCTCCGCGCAGATCGTCAACCAGAATTCACACAGATTGATATTGAAACCAGTTTTCTGACCGAGGAAGAAATTCGTGACATGTTTGAGGGCATGATGGTCGAAGTGTTCAACAAAGCCATTGGCGTTCAGTTAGGCAATGGCGCCAAGTTCCCTGTGATGACCTACGCCGATGCCATGCACTTGTACGGCTCTGATAAGCCCGACTTGCGCGTCAAGATGCAGTTTGCTGAACTCACCGATGTGATGGCCGATGTGGACTTCAAAGTGTTTTCGGCACCTGCACAAACTAAGGGTGGCCGGGTTGTGGCGCTGTGTGTTCCCGGCGGAGCCGAGATGCCCAGAAGTGAAATTGATGCCTATACCGAATTTGTCAAAATTTATGGCGCTAAAGGCCTTGCATGGATCAAGGTGAACGATGTAGCAGCCGGTAAGGATGGTTTGCAGTCACCCATCGTTAAGAATTTGCATGACAAAGCGATGGGTGAAATTTTGTCTCGCTCCGGGGCCAAAAATGGCGACATCATTTTCTTTGGTGCGGATAAAGCCAAGATCGTGAACGACGCTATGGGTGCCTTGCGCGTCAAAATTGGTCACAGCGAGCTGGGTAAAAAGAATGGTCTTTTTGAGGATCGCTGGGCTCCGATGTGGGTGGTGGACTTCCCCATGTACGAGTTCGATGAAGAGAGTCAGCGTTATACCGCCACGCATCATCCATTCACGGCACCTAAAGATGGCCACGAGGACTGGATGACCACTGCGCCCGAAAAATGCCTCAGCAAGGGTTACGACATGGTGCTGAATGGCTGGGAGATGGGCGGTGGCTCGGTGCGTATTCACCAAGCGGATGTCCAGCGCAAAGTGTTTGATGCACTCAAAATCACTCCCGAGGAAGCGCAATTGAAATTTGGATTCCTCTTAGATGCCTTGCAATACGGGGCTCCGCCGCATGGTGGCCTCGCGTTTGGGCTGGATCGCATGGTGACGCTCATGACCGGCGCAGAGTCCATTCGTGATGTGATCGCCTTTCCTAAAACGCAGCGTGCTCAGTGCTTGTTAACTCAAGCGCCAAGTCCTGTAGACGAAAAACAATTACGCGAGTTGCATATCCGTTTGCGTCATCCTGATGCGGTGCGGGCGGGGTAATTGAGTTCATAACCCTTGACTGGATGGAGTGAGCAATAGCTCAACAAAAAGGTTTCGAGATGAACATTCTCATCACAGGCGGTAGCGGATTTTTGGGTGCAAAGCTGGCTCGCACGTTGCTACGGCGTGGGCATTTAGATGGACGCAGTATCCGGCATCTGACGCTGGTTGATCAGTTTCCATTACCCAGTGACTTGGCTGAAAACCCTGATGTAACAGGGCTTGTGGGCGATTTAGCGTTGCAGTGCACGGTACTCAAAGAGCAGTCGTTCGATGCGGTGTTTCATTTGGCATCGGCCGTTTCAGCTGAATGCGAAGCCGATTTTGATTTGGGATTGCGCTCTAACCTTGACGCTACGCGCAGCTTGCTTGACGCGCTGCGTTACCGCTTTCACCAGACAGGTCATCAAGCGCGATTGATTTTTTCTAGCTCCGGCGGTATTTTTGGCTCTGACCCCGCTCGTCCTATGCCGACGGTGATAAGGGACGAGACCTACCCCATGCCGCAATCAAGTTACGGTACGCACAAGTTCATGCTGGAGCAATTGGTGGCGGACTATTCGCGCAAGGGTTATATCGAGGGGCGTAGTGTGCGCCTCATGACGGTGTCGGTGCGCCCGGGTAAGCCCAATGGCGCAGCGTCCAGCTTTTTTTCGGGCATCATCCGAGAGCCGATTGCAGGTATTCCATCGTCGTATCCTGTACCTCTGTCAACGCGGCATGGCATCTCCTCACCCGATAACACCATCGACGGCATCATCAAAGTGTTCGAGGTCACGCCAGAGCAGTTTGGTGGACGCATGGCGCTTAACATGCCCGCGATTAGCGTGACGGTGGGTGAGATGCTGGACGCACTAGAAAAAGTGTGCGGCGCAAACGTCCGTGCGTTGGTGACGCATCAACCTGATCCCGCTGTAGAAAAAATTGTTTTGGGTTGGCCGACCCACTGGGAAAACAAGCGCTCACTCGCTATGGGACTCAAGGTTGATGAAAGTTTTGAATCGATCATCGAACAGTATTTAATGACAAGAGTCTTGCAATACTAGGGTAAACCCTTACAATGGAGAGTATGAAAACCAACCCATCCTCCGCACGTGGCTTAATGAAAAGTTGGCGCCATGCCTACGGGTATTTTTCGGGTCAGTTTGTGCGTATCTCATCGCTACGGCCTGACGACAGACCCGACATCATCAAGCACTTATTGGCATTACCAGAGGGTGACCGCTATCTTCGATTTGGCTTTGCGGCATCCGATCAACAGATCAAGCGCTACGTAGAAGAGATCAATTTTGGACGCGACCATGTTTATGGCATCTACGATCACCAAGCGCAGCTGGTTGCTGTCGCCCATGTGGCGCACATGAGCGAGCCACGCCAACAGCCTTGGAGTTTTGGTTTGGGGCTGTCGCAAAGGGCGGAGTTTGGCGTGTCCGTGCTACCGGCCTATCGCGGCAAGGGATATGGCGGTCGTCTGTTCAATCGCGCGGTCACGCATGCGCGTAACCAAGGCATTAGCCAGTTTTACATCCATGTGCTCAGCGAGAATAAGCCCATGCTGCGTATCGCTCAAAAAAATGGAGCGACGCTTGTCAATTACGGCTCCGAGATTGAAGCACACTTGCTACTGCCAAAAGCTGATCTGGATAGCCGTCTGTCCGAACTGATGGCAGAGCACTTTGGCAACGTGGACTACGGCATGGCGCATGGAAAAAATTGGATGGGCGGACTGAGCCACGTGGCACAAGGCCTGCGCGGCAAGCTTGTGCCGTGAATTCACCACGCCATCGCCTCAGCCGCTGCCCATCGCTGGAGCGTCTTCTTTAGGCGCTTCGGCAACCATGCACTCCGTCGGTTTGTTCCATAGAACCTCAAATAAATCTTCAGCTGCCGCCAATAGTAGTGGGCGATAGCCCATTTTTGCAATCGCGGTTTGTCGTGCAAACTTTGCTTCAGCACCTACCGTGTGCGAGAAGTTAAAACTCAAAATGAAATCCATTTACGCCAAAGTTGCAATTGAGTCTAAAGCAAAACCCTCGCAAAGTACGCTTGCCAACTTGAGAGGCTATATCGAAAGCCAAGGCGGCATCATGATTGCAGCGGCATCATTGACAGGAAAGTCGTATTCGGCAAAGCTGATGCCGCCGGCTGAACAACTTTTAGAACTGCGAGAAAAATTAGGAGCTTGCCTAAACAAGAATTTACCCAGCTTCGCAACTGGATGTTCGACTTGGACGAAGCGCCGTGGGATAGGCAAATTGCCAGCGACTTGAGGGCAGGAAAGCTTAATCACTGTTGCCGCCTAGTCAAACCCAAGGGGAGTCTTGAACAACATCGAGCGCTTGATGCAAGCAAGCGAACCAGTCTGTTTATCGCGATCGTCAAACTCGTAGCTCTGCCACACAACCCCTGCCAGATAGTCCGCAAATTGAACGCCTAGGTCGTGGCGGCTATCGGTTGGAATAATTTTGAGCGTGGTTTGTGCGCCGCCCTCTATTAAGGCGATTTTGAGTACGCCTTCCAAAATTTGGCTCAAGCGCTCTGCGCCGTTGGTGCGATCTGGAATGAGTGTGACATCCGTATGACCAACCATGAGCGGTACGAGCAAAGTTTTTTGCATCAGATTGAGTAGCAGCTCGTTATCTGTTCGCAATGCTTGTGGCGCAAGGCGTTTATCGGCCGTAATGGCATGAAAACCAATGCTGGGATGCCGCTCTAGCAATTGCTCGGATTGGCGCAGAAACTGCATTTTTTCTTTAGCGCTTAGCTCGTGGCTTTTAAGCTCCGAGCTGAGTTTTCGTTTGCGTGCTTTGTAGAAGCCTCGCACAAGGCGTTCTAGCTGTACCTCTTGACCATCAACTACGACAACAGCAGCAATGGTTAAAAACCGACTAGAGCCACCACGCCCTCGCGGCGCGTCGAACATCCAGCCTAAATCGCCGCTTTCATCGAGATAGATACGGATGCTGCTGCTCATCGTGATGGTGTTTGATTAAAGAAAAAGCGCCTCACTATTTCTAGTGAAGCGCTTTTGAATGGGTGCGAAACCTGCAGCTGGCGCGCTTCGAGGTAGCGCGGTTACGATTGAACAAGCCTCTGTCGCAGTGATTGCAGGTGTGGGGTACTTACTTCGCTAGCTTGTCTAGAACCTCCATTATAGAGGCTCTATTTTTTACATCCCCATATCGCCCATACCACCCATGCCGCCCATTCCACCACCCATGCCGCCGCCCATTGCTGGAGCGTCTTCTTTAGGTGCTTCGGCAACAATGCACTCCGTCGTCAGCATCAAGCTGGCCACAGATGCTGCGTTTTGCAGTGCGGTGCGAGTGACTTTGGTG
>CAZAIW010000072.1:0-10084 GCA_964485285.1 uncultured Burkholderiaceae bacterium
CCATGGACTACGAGTTCAAAGAATACCGCCCCTCGGACGTGGTGAAGGTGGACATTTTGCTCAATGGCGAGCGCGTCGATGCACTCTCCATCATCGTGCACCGCTCGCAAGCCCAGTTCCGTGGTCGCGCCGTTGCGGCCAAGATGCGCGAGATCATCTCGCGCCAAATGTTTGATGTGGCCATCCAAGCCGCCATTGGTGCCAACATCATTGCACGCGAAAGCATCAAAGCCCTGCGCAAGAACGTGCTGGCCAAATGCTACGGGGGCGATATTTCGCGCAAGCGCAAGTTACTTGAGAAACAAAAAGCAGGCAAAAAGCGGATGAAGCAAATCGGCTCTGTCGAAGTGCCGCAAGAAGCCTTCCTTGCCATTTTGCAAGTGGATGATTAAGCGTCGCGCACACCAACATTGAAAGAAACTATGCAAAACAAAATAATGCCCCCCCTCACCGCCTTTGTCTTGGCGTGCTTCGCCGCCTACATAGGCGCTTGGTTCTTCGGCAAATTAGAGGGCAACCTTGAGCTCTTGCTTTTTATAGCCGTGTGCGTCACCGGTGTTTATTGGCTGGCGGAGATGCTGTATTTCAAAAAGCAGCGGGCGCTGGGCGAGCTGCCCGCAGAGCCACTTGACTCAGCCGCTGTACACGCTGCAAAAGTGGCCGCGTTAGCAACAACCGGCGCGCCTTTGCTCCCCAAAACACATCAACCCTGGTGGTTGGATTGGACGGCCGGACTCTTTCCCGTCATCTTGATGGTGTTTTTGCTGCGCTCTTTTTTGTATGAGCCCTTCAAAATTCCATCGGGCTCGATGATCCCTACCTTGCAAATTGGTGACCTCATCTTGGTCAACAAATTTCACTTTGGCATGCGCTTACCCGTGACCCATCAAAAAATCACCGAAGGCTCGCCAGTGGCTCGCGGTGACGTGATCGTGTTTCGCTACCCACCCACTCCCAGCATTAACTACATCAAGCGCGTGGTGGGTGTACCGGGCGACACCGTGGCCTACATCAACAAGACGCTCACCATCAACGGCAAGCCTATCTCTAAAAGCCCCCTGCCCGACTACTACAACGACAGCCGCATGATGTATGCCAAACGGTTTGAAGAGCAGATCGGCGGCAAAACGCACCAACTACTCAACTACGACAGCCAGTCCGCAGCCTGGACATCGGGCACGGTTCAAGATCGCCCCTTTGCGAACAACTGCGAGTACGGCGAAATGGGCGTGACCTGCAAAGTCCCAGAGGGGTACTACTTCATGATGGGCGACAACCGGGATGACTCCATGGACTCGCGCTATTTCGGCTTTGTGCCCGATGCCAACATTGTGGGACGCGCCTTTTTTGTGTGGATGAATTTTGGTGACCTCAAGCGTATTGGAAGCTTTGAATAATGAGTCGCCCTCCTGCTGCGCCGCCTGTGCTACCCAAGGCTTTGCAAACGCTGCAAGAGCGCATCGGCTATGCCTTTAAAAACACGGCCTTGCTTCAGCAGGCCATGACGCACCGCAGCTTTGGTGCGCAGCACTACGAGCGGCTCGAATACCTAGGCGATGCCGTACTCAATGCCATCGTCTCCGATCTGCTCTACCAAGCGCTGCCCAATTTGCCCGAAGGCCAGCTCTCGCGCATACGCTCCAATTTGGTCAAGCAAGCCAGCCTGCATCAATTTGCCTTAAAGCTAGGACTGGCGCATTGCCTGCGCCTAGGCGATGGCGAGGCCAAATCCGGCGGCGCTAAGCGCCCCTCGATCTTGGCCGATGCGCTAGAAGCCTTGCTGGGTGCCATCTACCTCGATGCCGGATACGACATCGCCCAGCGCATTGCCAAGGTGTGGCTACAAGACATCCGCGTCGATCTTGATATGAGCGAGACCGCCAAAGACGCTAAAACGCTGCTGCAAGAGTGGCTGCAAGCACGCAAAATGCCGCTGGCGGTCTACACCGTGATTGGCACCGTCGGGGCGGCACACGAGCAAACGTTTGATGTCGAATGCTACGTCCCCTCACTCAAAAAAACCGAGCGCGGCATCGGCAGCACGCGCCGCGCTGGTGAGCAAGCCGCAGCGCAAGCCATTTTGGACACCCTAAAGGATGATCGATGAACCCCAAACGCTGCGGCTTAATTGCCATTGTTGGTAAGCCCAATGTGGGCAAGTCCACGCTGCTCAACGCACTGGTCGGACAAAAGATCAGCATCACATCGCGCAAAGCGCAAACCACCCGGCACCGCATCACGGGCATCCGCACCTTAGAGCAAACGCAGTATGTGTTTGTCGATACGCCGGGGTTTCAAACCCGGCACAGCAACGCGCTCAACAAAGCACTCAATAAAACGGTCACGGGTGCCATCAGCGACGTTGATCTGATCTTGTTTGTCGTCGAGGCGGGCTACGTCTCGGGAGCCGATGCGCAGGTGCTAGAGCTGTTTAGCAAAGACGTTCCCTGCATCTTGGTGGCCAACAAACTAGACACCGCTAAGCGCGACGAAATGCCAGCATGGTTGCAGTCCATGCAAGGCGTGCAAAACGACAAAGGATTTACCTTTGCCGAGCTCTTCCCCATGTCGGCCAAAAACAAAAAAGATGTTGAGCGCTTGCTCGCTCTGTGCAGCAGCTACCTGCCCGAGCAAGACTGGTTTTATGGCGAAGACGAACTGACCGACCGCTCCGAGCGCTTTTTAGCGGCTGAGATCGTGCGTGAAAAACTGTTTCGCTTAACCGGCGACGAGCTGCCCTACACCAGCACCGTGGTGATTGATGAGTTCAAAGAAGAAGTCATCAAAAACGCCAAAGGCAACGACAAGCCCGCCATGAAACGCATTGCCGCCACCATCATCGTTGAGCGCGATGGTCACAAAGCCATGGTCATTGGCGACAAAGGCGAGCGACTCAAACGCATCGGCACCGAAGCCCGGATGGAGCTAGAAAAGCTCATGGGCTGCAAGGTGTTTTTGCAGCTGTGGGTTAAGGTCAAATCGGGCTGGGCAGATGATGCGGCGCGGCTCAAGGCTTATGGGTATGAGTGATGCCCGCGCCCACATCTAGGGTCAGTTTAGAGTCCGCCTTTGTGCTGCACCGCTACGACTTTAGCGAGTCCAGCGTCATCGTGGAATTGTTCACGCGCCACCATGGGCGCATCGCTTTGCTGGCCAAAGGTGCCAAGCGCCCCGCGTCAAACTTTCGCTCCGTGCTGCTGCCCATGCAGCCGCTGCGCGTCACGTACTCTGGGCAAACCGATGTCAAAACTTTAAAGAGTGCCGAATGGGTTGGCGGCTACGCCATGCCAGCGGGCAGTGCGCTTTTGACTGGCTTTTATCTCAACGAGTTAATCCTGCGCTTGCTGGTGCGTGACGATCCGCACGAATCCCTCTTTGACGACTACGCTCAAGCCATCTGCGTGGTCGCGCAAAACAATGGCCTTTTGAGCGCAGCGACTCGCGCCTTTGAGCTTTTACTGCTGCAAAACATGGGTTGGCTACCTAGCCTATCGCTTGTAACCCAAACCCAGCAAGGCTTGCAGGCCGATATGCCCTACAACCTCAATACCGATGAGGGCTTGCGGCATGCTACGGGTGAAAATCCTGCTTATTTAAACGGCTCGCAGTGGCTAGAGCTGGCTAGCGCACTCGCGCCGCGCGAGCCTAGCGGCGGTGCCTTCTCCAGTTTGCTCACCCTCTTGGCGCGCGGCAACGGCATGACCCAGTCACTGCGTCCCATGCTGCGTGCGCTACTCCAGTACCATTCAGGTGCTCCCTTTAAAACACCGCAACTCATGACAGCCTTACAACAACTTTGAACGCCATGATGAACACCGCCACAACACCGACTACGACACCAACTACGACACCCGCCCACGCCACCGCCACACTCCCCACGGCTCTTTCTGTCAACTTGAACAAAGTCGCGCTCGTGCGCAACACCAGGCACCTAGGCATTCCCAGCGTCATGAAGGCCGCGCTCCTGTGCCTGCAAGCAGGTGCCAACGGCATCACCGTGCATCCACGCCCCGACGAGCGCCACATCAAAGCGGACGATGTGCGCGAGCTGTCGGCACTGCTCTCGCTATGGCGGGTGCAAGGTCATGCGGCCGAGTTCAACATCGAAGGCAACCCCTTCCAAAACCTCATGGCGTTTGTGACCGAATGCCGCCCCGATCAGGCAACCTTCGTCCCCGACTCGGAAGACCAATTCACCAGCGACCACGGCTGGGCACTTGACACCATGGGCGCGTCCGACAAAGCGCGGCTGAAAGCGGCCATTGATGCCGCGCACGCCGTGGGTACACGAGTCAGCTTGTTTATAGACCCCATCGCCAGCTTGATGCCGCTGGCCAAACAACTGGGCGCTGATCGGGTCGAGCTCTACACCGAAAGCTTTGCGCGTGCGCACGGCAAAGTCGATCAGCCGCAGGCCATGCAGCAATACGCCAAAGCGTGCAAAGCCGCCGTCGCCGCAGGACTTGAGGTCAACGCAGGACACGACTTGAATCTACTCAACCTGAGCGACTTTTTAATCGCTTGCCCAGCGGTCAAAGAAGTCTCGATTGGTCACGCCTTGATCGGCGACGCGCTAGAGATGGGCTACGCGAAAACCGTGCAAAGCTACCTAGAGCGCATCGCGGCGGGACACGGCTTTGTGCCAAGCACAGCGCACGTCCATGGCCCTGGCTGCGGACATCACCACGCATGACGACTAGGGCCATTCAGCCATAGGACTTCAGGACATGATCTACGGCATTGGCACCGACATCTGCGACATCCGCCGCATCCGCGCGGCACTGGACAAACACGGCGAGCGCTTTGCAAGCAAAATTTTGAGCGCAGCCGAGCTCACCCTGTGGCGCACCCGTAGCAGCAAAGTCGCCGAGCGGGGGGTGCGCTTCATGGCGACGCGATTTTCCGCCAATGTAGACTTCAGCAAAGCCATCGGTCTGGGCATGCGCTTGCCCATGACGTGGCGCTTGTGCGAGATCGCCAAAGCCCCATCGGGCAAACCTTGCATCGTGCTGCATGGCGCTTTAAAAACGTGGTTTGAAGCCAAGGGACTTGTCGCACAAGTCAGCGTATCGGACGAGACCGACTATGCGGTGTCGTTTGTTGTCGTGGAAAGAATTGAGGATGCAAGATGAGCACCGACCATCTCGCCAAGTTATCACCCCGTGACCGAATTACGATGCGCGTGCATGGGTGGTTCATTACGATCTATGCGCTGGCGATTGGGTATGGGGCAAATTGGTTGTGCCTTCAGGTGCCACTGCTTCAGGCAAAAGTTTGGCGTTGGCCTATCACTGTCGGTGCGCTTTATTTTGCCGGTTTTGTTTTGAGTTTTTATATTTACGTGCATTGGTGGCAAAACCGTGTTGCGCAGAAAGAAGGAATTCGACTTGCAACAACTGAAGAAATTCATGAATTCGTCAAAACGAAAGAATCTATCTATAAAGGCTTTCGGCATTTTGAATGGCTAGAAGGAGTGGGCGATTTTGGTGATCTGATAGAGTTCTTCCCACCCATTGCGATCATTCTTGTTCCGTTAGTATTAATAGCCTGTGTGTATTTCGCGGTCTTTTTTCCAGTAGTACTCACCGATTGGATGGCTGGACTTATGGCCGAGCTTTTGATTGAGTTTGCACTCGGGTTATTGGTTATCAATCGTGCTATCAAGTCGACAAATTCAGAAAAAACACTAGCTCAATATTTGCAAAAATTCTGCTGGGTTGGCTTGGTGCTGATGGCAGTCGTTTGGTTAGTTGCAGCATTGCAACCTTCTCTTTAAAAGAAATCATGAACACATCCATCCACTCCCCCATCATCCTCGACATCGCCGGTACGGCGCTATCAGCCGTTGACAAGCGCAGGCTCAAGCATCCGCTAACGGGCGGCGTGATTTTGTTTGCCCGCAACTGGCAAAGTCGCGAGCAGCTCACTGCGCTGTGCGCCTCGATCAAGGCGGTGCGCCCCGATTTGCTAATCTGTGTCGATCACGAAGGAGGGCGCGTGCAGCGCTTTAAAACCGACGGCTTGACGCATCTGCCGCCCATGCGAGCGCTGGGCGAGCTGTGGCTGCGCGATCCGCTGGCTGCGACCAACGCGGCCTCGGCCTGCGGCTACGTGTTGGGGGCCGAGCTGCGCGCCACAGGCGTGGACATGAGTTTTACCCCGGTGCTGGATTTAGATTGGCAAAGTGGCACGGGCACCAACACCAAGAGCCGTAGCAGCGTGATGGGTGACCGCACGTTTGCGCTGGATGCGCGCGTCGTCACCCTACTGGCCAAAAGTTTGATGCACGGCTTGCTGCTAACCGGCGTGGCCAATTGCGGTAAACATTTTCCTGGGCACGGTTTTGTGGCAGCGGACTCGCACACCGACATCCCGGTGGACACACGCACCTTGTCCGCCATTTTGAGGGACGATGCCGCGCCGTATCAGCACCTGAGCACCACGCTCACCAGCGTGATGCCTGCGCACGTGGTATATCCCCAAGTGGATGCGCGTCCTGCGGGCTTTTCAAGCCGCTGGTTAAACGATATTTTGCGCAGCCGACTCAATTTTCAAGGCGCGATTTTTAGTGACGATCTGAGCATGGCGGGGGCGCGTCTGATCGATGGCCAAACCGTCTCTTACGCCCAAGCGGCCAGCGCGGCATTGGCGGCAGGCTGCGACATGGTGCTGTTATGCAACCAGTCGGTGGGCAGCGGCGCTGCCGTTGATGAGTTACTGACCGACCTGCACGCCTTGCAGCATCAGGCTTGGCAGCCATCGGAGGCATCCGATCAGCGTCGCCTAGCGCTGCTGCCGCAAGCGCCTTGCGCGATGTGGGATGAGCTGATGGTCGCGCCGCATTACCTGCACTGCTTAGACCTGATCGCGCAGCTGTAACTCGGGCCTGTTAACTCGCCTTCCCGGCAACTCTTTCAGGAAAGCCCAGCTCGCCCAGCTTGCGCACCAGCGTAGGGCGTAGCGCCTCATCGGCCGTCAAGCTAACCCGCTGCGCCGCTATATCGACCGACACGTTTGTCACGCCCGCGATGGCGCCTAGCCCACGCATGATGGCGTTGGCGCAGCCGCCGCACGAGATGTTGTCTACTTGAATGTCCATGGTTTTTTCTCCTGATTCAATCGGTGCCTATCGGTGTTCGTCGGTATCTGTCGGATCATTGATCAGCGGGCACGACTTGAATCGTGCCACGCATCCCCGCCTCGTAATGTCCGGGCTCAAAGCAGGCCATCAGCAAAGACTGCGAAGCGTTAAAGGTATAGGCGAGCGACCCTTGCTCGCCAGCCGCAAGCGAGATCGCGTTGTGACCTGCATGCGAGTGGTCGTGCGCATCGGCTTTGGCTTGCTTCATCGCTTGTGCGTGCGCCAGCAGCTCTTGCTCGCTGCCGATGACCCATTCGTGCCGCACCTTGCCACGGTTGATCACGTTAAACCGAATCGTCTCGCCTTGTTTGACTTGCAACTGCGCAGGCACAAATGTCATGCTGTCTAGCATCTCTATGCTCACCTCGCGCAGGCTTGGCGCGGCAGCAGCAGGCGCACTGTCCGCATGGCTGTGTGAGTGCCCGTTACTCACCGCGCCATGATCGTGCGCATGCCCCAGCCCCGCATCACCCAGCACACGCCACGCTGCCACCGAACCCACCGTGACCACGGCCAGCGCAATCACGCCATACATCAGCGCACGCCGGGCGGACGAGCGCTTGTGGCCTTCCATTACGTACATCGCCAGCACACTGAGCGCAAACCCCAGCGGAACCACCCATACGCTACGCGCGGGCGAATCCGGGAAGTGCTGCAAACCACCGGTAAAAAATCCAATACCCACCGAGAAGATGATGCCCGCACCCAGCACATCGCGCCATGTTTTGCTTTGATCGCTTTGATCCGTTTGGCTGCGCATCTCGATCCATGCGCCCGCTAGGTAAAACAAAACGCCAAAGCCTGCCGTCCACAGAGAGCGGGCTTCGCTAAAAAAACCGTGGTTGACAGCGCCAGCAATGAAGCTAATGCCGCCGTACTTCAATACGGTGGAGAGGTGCGCGGATGAAAACGTCATGAATGGCCTTCACAATGAAAGTGGCTGGTGTCAGTATCTTCGTAACTGGGGGCATATCGCTTGATTTAAATCATCAGACTCACTTTTAACCCTGTTTGACGACAATTTTTATAAGCCACCTGCCCCGTAGGCCTTTCAGAATAAGGCGTGCAGGCCGAGTAAGCCCACAAAGTCCAAAGCACAAGGCTTGCAGGCCGATGCCCTTGTAGAAATGTGCTGCATAGAATGCAGATTTAAGTCCTTCATCATGAAATTTTCCGAACTCTTCACCCTTTTGCCAAACGGCAACGTCTCGCCCAAGCAGCCCATCAGGATGGGCGGACTGTTTATGGGCGTGGGCTCTAGCATCTCGCGCAACGTCACCATGAATGGCGTGAATTTGGCCGAATCATGGGACAAAAAGCTGGCCTTCAAAATGGTCGATGGCGTTGTTGTCATCGATGCCGTGACGGGCTGATCAACCCAATGACACCAACCCGATCAAACAGGAACGTCTTGCCATGAAACCAATCACCACACGAACCCTCGCTTTAACCGATGCTTTACCCGGCGCTTTAACCCGCGCTTTCACTCGCACTTTATTCAGCGCACTGGCGCTTGCCGTCCTCTCCGGCTGCGCCTCGCCCATGTACTACCAAGCCGCAGGCACCAATGGCCGCCACACCGGCTACGCCGACCGGCAGGTCGATGGTGCGCTGCACCGCGTCAACTTTGTGGCCAACCCTGGGACACCGCTGGATCAAGCCTACGCCTACGCCATGTACCGCGCCGCCGAGCTGGCGCAAAGCAAAGGCGCGCCCTATTTTGAAGTGCTCGAAGGCCCTATCAACAAAGATGCCATCGAGCGCTTTATCAACAAACCCACGGCCAGCAATGCACGCGCCTTTGATGGCGATGACCTGTCCGCGATCAACGCCAGTGTGCCCTTATCGGCCAGTCCGTCAGCACTACCCCATCCGCCGCGTCTTAGTTTTGCGCCTTTGCCAGCCCCCATTCCTGCTGAGACGGTACGCTACGCGCAAGCGCAGACCTACATCTATGTGCCCATCCAACCACCGCCACCGCCCGTGCAAGTCAGTTTGCTGATTCGGCTGCTAAGCGCTCCTTCGCTGGATGCGGCTCGCGGCTTTGATGTGAACGATCTGCTCACGCGACTGACTCCCAAAATTGTGCGGCCGCCGGTCAAGACGGCTTAACTGCAAACTGCGGGAAGTAGCGCATCACCACCGCGCCGTTTAAATCCCACGCGGTGCATTGGTTGAGATGCTTGGGTCGCTCGGTCACCTGATCCGATGGCACAGCGCTGTTGTGGCTGCGATACGGATACACCGTTTGATACGCCGCTGTGGCCGCGCCTGCTAGCAACTCGCGAACATGAGTGCAGCCCGCAAGGCCACCAATAGCGCCTTCAATTTGCCGCTTCCAACCGCTACCCATTTGCAAACCAATCACGCGGCGCATGGCATCAATCGCGGGGCGACACTCCAAGTAAGGCGTGTGCGGCATGGCGGCGGCGATGTCATGAATCACCATCTCGTCATCAATCGTGATGCGAAGCAGCATGTTGTGAATCGCCTCGTCCTTGGCGAGTTGCCCGCGATGCCCCAGTGGGATGGGAAACGGCTTACTGTCGCGCAACTCGCCCTCAATATCCCAAAGCCCATCGTCCCGCAAATAGCCACGGTAAGTGATGCGGCGGTCATGCAAGTGGCGGCGCGGCGCTGGCGCGGGGAGTTCGGCGGTCAAGGAGTGAGTGGTGTGATTGTTCGTGTCCATGCGCCCATTTTCCTATGATTGCAACTGCCTTGCGGGGTGCTATCGCGCATGAGTCCCTACTTTTAACAGTTTTTAATTTGCGGGGGGATTACCAACGCGCGGCTAAGAACGTGTAGCCTGATCTAAGTTTTTAGTGGCTTTGCCAGTCGTCGCTCCTAGAACTCCAGCGCTTTAGCTGCTAGGAGTTGCTGGAGTGTTTTTATTTGTTAGTAACATATTGTATATAAAATTTAACGTAAATGACATATATC
>CAZAIW010000073.1:0-6287 GCA_964485285.1 uncultured Burkholderiaceae bacterium
GTTCGCCCAGTGTTTCGCTGCCTTCGATCCGCACGGGACGCAGCGCCGCTTGTCCCAGGAGTTGGGGCATGGCGGGGCTGCTGACGCGCAGGGTGCGACTTGCCAAAACCATGTTGACTACCGGATGCCCCAAAGGTCAATCTTGAGACCGGGGAACTCAGCCGCAACGTGCAAGGCGATACCGCCGTGTGTGCGCATGTGATCCCACAGCGTGCCGCGTGGTTCGAGCTGGAAGTAGACATAGCCCGCGTTGAACGGAATTTGCCTTGGTGGTACAGGTAGCACCGACATCGGAATTCCCGGCAGATGCAGACGCACCACTTCGGCCAACTTTTCGGGCGGACCAATTTTGGCTTGCGCTGGGAAGAGGCTCGCAATGCGATCTGGCGGCATATGCGCACTGACGGCAACAACCATGCTGCCAAACGCTTGTATGACACTGGGATCAATGCTACCGACACGCATGCCGTGAGGACGAATTTCAAGCGGGATACTTTCGGCACTGCGAATGAGGACGTTATTGAGCAAGTAGCGCGTATCTTCAATCAGTGCGTGGAAGCTGCTGTACGGTGTGCTGTGTTGGTAAGACGGATGCGCAATAGCTTTGCGCGTATCGGTACGCACATAGGTTGATAGCTCCCCTGCCAAGCCGCGCAGCATGGTGTAGGCTTGGTCGGGCGGCGTTTCTTTGACGGAGAGCAGGTGGTCGAACAAGGGTTCGTAACGGTTGAGTGTTTGCAACATGAGAAAGTCGCTCACCTCTGCCGCCTGTGTGCCGCCTGCGCTGCCTGATAAACGCGCAGCCAAAGTGTCGCGGCGCTGGCGCACGTTGCCATGAATTTGACTGAGCCACTGCACGATGGTGTCGCTGGCCCCGATACGGTTAATGGGCGGTATGAGTGTGGTATCGAGCTCGGCGCTGCCGTCTGAGTTGAGCGCCGTGATCTTGGCAAAGGGCAGTCCCATCCATGCGCTGGTGAGCTCTTTTTGCGGAACGAGGCGCAAACGCAAGTGCGATAGCTGAATGGTTTTAGCGCCTTGCCCCGATGAGTTGGAGTCAACGATGTCGGCATCAAACACCGCAAAACGCGCAGATGATCCTGGGGCATTTTCAAAGTTGGTTTCTTCAGCGTTGGGCGTGCGTATGGGCAAGGCCAAGTAAATGACTTGATCGAGGTGCTCGGGCAAAATGGTCAAGGGCACCGGTGGGGGCGCAAGCGCAGGACACTCAAACGGCGTTCCGTCAGCAAACACACCCGCCACATTGGCGAGCACCAATTTGCCAAGACTGAGCGACTCGGTATCGATACGGTATTGCGACATGCCCCAATAAAAGGGTGACAGCGGAGAGGCGCGCTTGTGCGCAAAAGTCTCTAGGTAGCGCTCTTGCTGTTGAAACAGTTGGGGGCGAAGAAATAGGCCTTCATTCCAGGTGACTTTATTAGTCCAGCTCATAGTTATTTATCTTTCAATCTTCTTCGACCAGCAGGATGCCGCCTGCCTGTAATTTGATGACCAACTTGGCTTTGTTGGCAGGCATCATGGAGCGGTACCATGCTGCGGCGGGGGCTGGTGGCAGCGCATGCACAACGCGCCACACGGATTGGGTGAGGTCTTGGTAGCCCGCAACAATGCCTATTGCAGTCGTCTCGGGGTTACTTTTTCGGGTGATCGTTTTAGACTCACTCGGTTTCAAAATGAACTCGTCTTTCGCGAGCAAATCGGCGGCCAGCAGTGTTTTATCGCTCGTATCTAACGCAAAATAATCTGCCGTATTAAAGGACTCAACTCCTTTGAGCTCATAAATGCGAACTTTGATCGGCTTAGCTTGACCTTTTTCGTCGGGGTTGACGCCTACGGTTGCCTCAATTCGCATATCGAGTTTAGTGCTCTCTTTGACTTGCGCGTGCGCCGCACTGAGCATGAAGATGCCCACGAAAAAGAACAGACATGCTGCTCGCAATTGACAAAAATGATGACGCATGATTGGGGAACTATTGGTAGAGCTGTGACAGTCGATAAGACAGCGAAACACCCACACAGCCCCGCGCGATGCAAGGCTGTGTGGGGACTGGGCAGCGACTTGAAAGAAGCTTAGGCTTCTTTGTTGCCTTTGATGTCAAAGCCAGCAGTAACGGCACCGCCTGAGCCACCTTGTTGGTTTTGAACGGTGTACTCGCTCTTCACTTTCGCAAAGGACAAGCGCACTTTTTCCAAACCGCCAATAGCGTCGGTGCTAGAACCGTTAGGTGCTACGCGAGTCACGATGACGTCGGTCATCGTGATTTTGAGGTATTCAAGTGGATTGCCACCTGATTTGCGCACCGTCAATTTGGCTTCAGGAATGTGCTTGCCGGTCAAGCAAAACTTCATGAGGTTTGGACTTGCACGGTCGATGTAGTGCTCAAACTCCAAGTCCTCCACAGTAGCCTTGCCCGAACCACCGCCCGAGCCTGCGTGCATCGTGGAGTCTTGAATGATCCTCCAGCTCCAGTTTAGTAATTGGATTTCGTCTTTGTGTGCAGCATCCATGCTCTCGCCGTCGATGCCATTGATTTTTAAAAAGATGTCTTGTGCCATGATGGCTCCCTCATAAACGTAAGTTAATTAATTGAAATTTGAAATACACAGCTCAGCCCAAAGCGTTAGCTTTGATGGGTTAAGCGGCTTGTTTGATGCTTGGCAGTTTGGCGACTAAACGTAAACTGACAGTCAAACCCTCAAGTTGGAAATGAGGGCGCAGGAAGAACTTGGCACTGTAGTAACCAGGATTTCCCTCGATCTCATCGACCAACACTTCAGCAGCAGCCAAAGGGCGGCGTGCTTTAGTTTCTTGGCTGGAGTTGGCTGGATCGGCATCAACGTAGTGCATGATCCATTCGTTCAACCAGCGCTGCATGTCTTCACGCTCCTTGAATGCACCAATCTTGTCGCGCACGATACTTTTGAGGTAATGCGCAAAGCGGCTAGAAGCAAACAGGTAAGGCAGACGAGCCGACAAATTGGCATTGGCCGTTGCATCTGGGTCCATGTACTCTTGCGGTTTTTGCAATGACTGCGCACCAATGAAGGTGGCGCTGTCCGTGCCTTTGCGGTGAATCAATGGAATAAAGCCTGCGCGAGCGAGCTCGGCTTCGCGGCGGTCGGAGATCGCAATTTCGGTTGGACATTTCATGTCAAAACCACCGTCGTCGGTTGGGAAGGTATGGCAAGGAAGGTTTTCAACCGTACCGCCTGACTCAACACCGCGAATCATGGTGCACCAGCCATAGAGTTTGAAGCTGCGGTTGATGTTGACAGCCATCGCATAGGCCGCGTTATTCCAAACGTATTTTTTGTGATCAGCGCCGTCGGTTTCTTCTTCAAAGTCGAATTGGTCAACAGGATTGGTCTTCGCACCGTAGGGCAAACGAGCTAAGAAGCGTGGCATGGCCAAACCAATGTAGCGTGCGTCTTCGGTCGCACGTAGCGAGTTCCAAGCTGCATGGTCAATGTTGCCCGTGATCTTGGCCAGATCACGTGGATTGGCCAGTTCTTGCCATGTGTCCATCTGCAAGTTGGAAGGAGCTGCACCCGCGATGAAGGGAGCATGCGCAGCCGAGGCAATTTTTGCCATGGCGCCTAAGAGTTCAACATCGGGTGGTGTGTGATCGAAGTAGTAATCGGCCACCAAGCAGCCATACGGCTTGCCACCCAGTTGTCCGTACTCTTCTTCGTACAGTTTTTTGAACAGCGGGCTTTGATCCCATGCAATTCCTTTGAAGCGACGCATGGTTTTGCGCAGCTCGTCTTTGCTAATGTCCATAAAGCGGATACGGAGCATTTCGTCGGTTTCGGTGTTGGAGACCAAGTGGCTCAGACCGCGCCATGCACCTTCGATTTTTTGGAAATCAGGGTGATGCAAGATCAAATTGATTTGCGAGGTGAGCTTGGAGTCGATCTCGGCAATGATGGCTGCGATGCTTGAATAAGCGTCGTCGCTCATCGTGGCTGTGTTGACCAAGGCTTGCTCGGCCAAGGTACGAACCGCAGACTCGACAGCGTCGCGTTGCTGCTCACTTTTTGGTTTAAATTCTTTGTCTAGCAGCGATGCAAATGCGCTAGGGTCTGCCACTTGACTGGCCAGTTCTGTGGCGGCTTGATTCGATTGAGTAGCCATGAGTAGTGTCCTTTATCGGGTTTTAAATAGGGTTTAAAAATCAAGCCGCTGCATCCGCAGCCGCTTCTGGTTTGGGTGAGGCGGCCAAAGACTTCAGCAAGCTAGGATCGCTGAGCAACTTGCGAACCATGTCTTCTGCGCCCGACTTGCCATCCATATAGGTTTGCAAATTGGCCAGCTGTGTGCGCGCATCGAGTAGCTGCTTGAGTGCATCAACCTTATTGGCAACTGCTGCAGGCGAGAAATCCTCCATGCTCTCAAACGTGATGTCCACCATGACTTGACCTTTGCCCGTTAGCGTATTAGGGACAGCGAATGCAACGCGCGGTGCAATGGCTTTCATGCGTTCGTCAAAGTTATCGATATCAATTTCTAAGAAGGTGCGATCAGCCGCTGGCGGTAGCGGTTCAACGGGTTTGCCTGACAAATCAGTCAAAACACCCATCACGAAAGGCAACTCGACCTTCTTCTCGCTGCCGTATATTTCAACGTCGTATTCAATCTGCACACGCGGAGCGCGGTTGCGCGCAATAAATTTTTGGCTGCTGTTGCTAGCACTCATGGGTAATTACTCCTATTAGGATGGTTGTGAAAAGTGAAAAAATCAAACTGGCAAGAAACAAAATAAACACACAAATGGGGGGGTAGGCGGTAGTCATCTGGTCATACGTTTAACTCCACAAATTGCAGTTGGTCTGCAACGCACCGCATCTGCATGGTCGTGATGGTGCGTTTGTTTTGCAAGGCATCCAGCCACGTGTTAGCCAGCTCGGGCAGGATGTGCGCCTCGATGTACTGACCCAAGCGGCGTGCGCCACTCTCGTGGGTTCCGCAGTGCAAAACGATATGTGCAACGACGCTGTCGTCGTACGCAAGTGTGATTTGGTGCTGCTCTTGCATGCGAGACACCACACGTCCTAGTTGTAGGCGCACGATGTCACTCAAAATGTCTGTGCTGAGCGGTAGGTAGGGCGCAATCGTTACGCGACCTAAAAAGGCAGCAGGGAAGACTTTGCGCAACTCAGGCTGCAAAACTTCCACTAAATCAGCCGAACCGGGCGCTAGGCTGGGGTCATCACACAACTGAGAAATCAAGTCAGAGCCCGTGTTGCTCGTCAACAAAATCAAGGTGTTTTTAAAGTCAATGACCCTACCCTCACCGTCCTCCATCCAACCTTTGTCAAAGACTTGATAAAAAATTTCGTGTACGTCAGGATGTGCTTTTTCAATTTCATCAAGCAGCACGACGCTGTATGGGCGACGACGAACCGCTTCGGTCAAGACTCCGCCTTCGCCGTAGCCAACATAGCCCGGTGGAGAACCTTTGAGCGAGGAGACGGTGTGCGCCTCTTGGTACTCACTCATGTTGATCGTAATAAGGTTGTGCTCTCCGCCGTACATGGCTTGCGCCAATGCCAGCGCCGTCTCGGTCTTACCCACACCCGATGGGCCAACCAACATGAAGGTGCCAATGGGCTTATTGGGATCGGTCAGTTTGGCTCTGGCCGTGCGGATACGTTTGGCGATCATGGCTAATGCCGCAGATTGCCCGACTACTCTGGCTTCCAACTGCGTTTGCAAGCTGATCACGGCGGTCACATCATCTTGCACCATGCGCCCGACAGGGATGCCCGTCCAATCAGCAACGATGGCAGCGATCACCGACTCATCGACCACAGCAAATACCAAAGGTTGATCGCCTTGTATGCTTGCCAGCTCAGATTCGAGTGCCACTAGCTCAGAGCGCAGCGTGTGACGACGCTCGTCTTGTGCGCTTAATGCACCCGCCTCTTGACGTAATGCGGCAATTTTTCCTGTCAACGCGAGCTCGCTTTGCCAGCGCAATGTCACTTGATCCAGCTGTGCAAGCAGAGCGCTTTGTTCGGCTTCAAGCTCCGCCAAACGAGCATCGTGTGCTTGGCCCATTTGCACTTCTTGTTGCAATAAACCCATGTGGCTTCGCACCGCAGCAAGTCGTTGGTTCACATGCTCGACAGCAGCTGGCGGCGCGTGCAGGGACATCGCAACTCTGGCGCAAGCCGTATCCAGCAAACTAATGGCTTTATCCGGCAACTGCCGAGCAGGGATATAGCGGTGCGACAGCTTCACTGCAGCGATAACGGCTTCG
>CAZAIW010000073.1:6297-10015 GCA_964485285.1 uncultured Burkholderiaceae bacterium
CACCACACCGTGATGCGCTGTGAATGTGGCGGTTAAACCGCGCACCATCTCGGCAGCCTTGGCCTCTTCGGGCTCCATGACTTGCAAGACTTGAAAGCGCCTGGTCAATGCGGGGTCTTTTTCAATGTGTTTTTTGTATTCACTCCAAGTGGTCGCCCCGACCATCCGGAGCACGCCTCGCGCGAGCGCAGGTTTGAGCAAATTAGCCGCATCCCCCGTACCCGCTTGCCCACCTGCCCCAACCAAGGTGTGAACTTCATCGACAAACAAAATCACCGGTTTAGCGGATTTGGTGGCTTCTTCCAAAACTGCTTTTAGCCGCGACTCAAACTCACCGCGCATACTGGCACCTGCAAGCAGCGCACCCACATCCAAACTGAGCAATATCACATCGCGCAGGGCAGGCGGTACTTGGCCTTGCGCAATAGCCAACGCCAAGCCTTCTACAACGGCGGTCTTGCCAACACCGGCCTCTCCCGTGAGCAGCGGGTTGTTCTGCCGACGGCGCAGCAGCACATCAACCATGGTGCGAATTTCATGTGCGCGACCAACGACCGGATCGATGCGCCCACTTCGAGCCTGCTCCGTCAAGTCTGTGCAGTATTTGGCTAGCGCGGACTTGGCCGCAGATGTATCCGACATCGCACCACTGTCTTGGCCCGGCATGACGCTTGGCATGCCCGAACCATCGTGGGCAGACTCTGTGGACTCTGGGCTACCAGCGCACCAAGCAACCCAAAATTGCTCCAATTCCTCAACTGACAGCTTCACGAGGCTAGGGCTCATGTCAGCAATCACCCGGCGCAACTCCGGGGTTTTTAATAATGCCAGCAGCAACGTCGCACCACGAATACTTGCGTGACCATACTCCAAACTCGCTAATATCCAAGCCTTCTCAATCGCCTGCTCAATATGGTGGGAAAAGTCGACCAGCGAACTGGCACCCGCTGGTAAATTTTGTAAAAATTGATTAAATTCCAGTTCAATTTTTGAATGATCAATCCCGAACCCTGAGCAAATCCGCCTCCAATCACTCGCCCCCAACTGCCAATACTGGTGCATCCAGTGGATGAGTTCTACATAGGGATTACCACGGAGTTTGGCAAACGCAGTAGCCGATTCGATGGAGCGGAAAAGGCTTAGGTTTAATTTACCAAACAGGGATTTTCTGGATATTGCCATTTTTATAATATTTTTATGCGTCAGTTAAATCGAAGACTCACGACTTTCTATCTGCTGTGATAAAAATGTGAATTAAAAATAATATGTCAACAATTACGTATGACTTAATCCAACCGCTTTTAAGGTCATGGCATCAACCTCAATAATGCATGCAACAGTCATGACCAGTCCAATCTTGATAGGGGGGCCAATCCGGTGAATATGCAAACCTTGATACTTGAGCAGTCGCTCGATGGCTGTTGTGGTCACCGTGACATAACGGGTAATCCCTCGCTCCAATGCAAAACGCGCCGATTCAGCCATGAGGGACACCGATAACTCCCCTAAACCTGCTCCATGCGAGGAAACTCTATCTGTGGCAATGGCAAAACGACTGAGTTCCCATATGTCGTGCGCAGCAGGAGCGACCTGACCATGCAGGAGTTCAGGAAAGACGTTTTTAAGCATGTAGGGACCTAGTGTGGGCAAAAGTCGCCAGCACGCATCGACCGATTCGGTCTCAGATTTCCCTATGATATAGACGGTCGAAGCCTCATCGAAACGATCTCGCTCCATTTGGTTGACGACACTGACATCCCAACCCAGCCGGGTATGAAACGTGTCGTAACGAAGCCTAAACATACCATTGGCTTCATGGTCTGACATCGTTGATAACTGACTGACATGGACTGAATGCATAGCACAACTCCTAAATATCGTGCGATCCAGTCTATCGATTGCCTCCTGAAAAAACTACTATCAAATTTGATAGTTTTTCAAGTGATTCATCTGAACTTAATACTTGGTGTACTCAAAAGTTTGGCAAACCCAATTAAGACGCTGCGTCGTGAGGAGTAAAAAGTTTTGCGTATCAGCGACGGAAAGGTCATAACCGTTCTGATCGCGGGCAAGTATGTTTGTACGAATCCCTGCATCAGTGTCCACCTCGACCTCGCCATCCTCCCTCTGAATCCAATCCCAGGCCATGGAAAGTACAACCCCGTCGCATTCACACTGCCATTCGGTGCCCCCCGATTTAAGGCGGGCATCCAATGTCTGTAAAGCGTAAGTTTCAAGCGAAACCCACTCTAATTTTTCAAGCTCATCAATCGTCAATCGGTGGTAGTAATCCATTGAGTGAAACAGGGTGTGGGAATAGGAAGTGTTTTTTTGGTTTAACGGTGCAAGTGGCGTATTGCGATAACTCATTGTGGCGCCTCACCTTCTATAATAATTGATTTAGCCATAAAACTATAATATAAAAATTACACACCGAATCAAAATTAAAAATCCACATCTTTCTCGCCATTAAAAATATAAATTAGATGTATTTATTAAAATTTTAGAAAATAAGATAGGAGACTGCTTGTCGTATTAAGATGAGCACTAATAAATAGGCAATCACATCCCCTAAAGGTGTCGGCTTGATAATCGCTAGAGATAGTAATGCTTGACCTCAGCATTAAATTGAAAATGAGTCTATCGACTTTTAGTTGCTGAGACTACTCTAAAATGTGATAGGCAACAGCTTAATGCATTGTTACTCAATCAGCCCCATGGCAACACCGATAGCAATAGCCTGAACCCTATTCGCAACATTAAATTTACGCATCACGTTGTTCAAATGAAAAACTGCTGTAGCCTCGGCAATGTGCAAAATGACACCAATTTCAAAAGCGGTCTTCCCCTTGGCGGCCCAAAGCAAACACTCTCGCTCCCGCTTTGTTATTTGTGGATCAAACTTTTTCAACAATTCAGGAACAATAATTTTTGATAAAGTTAAATGGGCACAAGCTGCTAAAACTTGAGTTCCGCTGAGCGCCATTTTTAGCTCCCTTTGATCTTTCGATATGGACTGATCGCGGGCTATGCTAAACATACTCTTAACCCCACCCCGCTCATGGATCGGAATGCTAAGTCCATGAGAAATTCCATGCGCCTTAGAGTCTTCCCATAAGTCACGAGACTTATCGCCATACATCTCCTCATTCCAGACCAATGGCGTGGTGCTCATCTGACAGTGTGAAACGGTTGGGTCTTTTTGAATGTACCGTTTCTCAGCATAAGCGTGCTGCCAACTTAAGGGATAGCCGCTACTAATATGTTGGATGGGTTTCATCTGGGGTCTAGAAATCTCCACGCCCATCAGGAATTGATCAAAACCCAGCAAAAAGGCTATTTTCTTGACTTCTTCAAGGAGAGACTCCTCAGTAGTCACACTCATAAGGCTGGCCATACTTTCAAGCGATAGGCTCATAGTTATAAAATTTGATCAGAATATCCATTATAAAGTAGCATATTATGCCTCACGTCAAGACTTTTCATCAAGCAGAAGTTGGTACTGCGCTTTTCATTCAGCTAAATTCGTCAACTTAACGGCTCCAGCTTCATGTCGATGGTGGATCAAGCAAGTTGCGCTAGGTGTACAAGCTTACCAATAGGTACCTATCCGCACTCGTTTGAAATGAAAAAAGCCTTGATCAATCAAGGCTTTTAAAAGGATGGGGTGGCTGATGGGGCTCGAACCCACGACAACAGGAATCACAATCCTGGACTC
>CAZAIW010000074.1:0-9952 GCA_964485285.1 uncultured Burkholderiaceae bacterium
CAAAGGCTCTACCGTGACCGGCAAGGTCAAAACGGTGGATGCCAAAGGCGCTGAGATCGATTTGGGCGACGATGTGACAGGCTACTTGCGTGTTTCTGAGATCAGTCAAGATCGCGTGGAAGATGCGCGCTCTGCGCTCAAAGAAGGCGACGAAGTCACGGCGGTGATTGTGAACATTGATCGCAAATCACGCGGTATTCAATTGTCGATTAAAGCCAAAGACAATGCGGATCAACAAGAGGCGATGGCGACACTGAACAGTCAAGCCAAAGAGAACGCAGGAACGACGAGTCTGGGCGCTTTATTGCGTGCCAAGTTGGACGCTTAACTTGTCCGCGTTTTTGATGAGCAGAACAACTCATTTTGATATTTGACGCAAGATGACAAGGTCTGAGTTAGTTGAACGCTTGGCAGCACGCATGGGGCAACTCAACTTGCGTGATGCCGAGCAAGCCGTCAAAACTATTTTCGATGCCATGTCCGAAGCCTTGGTCAAAGGGCATCGCATCGAAATACGTGGTTTTGGCAGCTTTGCCGTCAACCACCGCCGCCCGCGCATGGGGCGTAATCCGCGCTCCGGCGAGTCGGTTTGGGTGCCAGAGAAACGTGTCGCGCACTTCAAGCCAGGCAAGATACTGCGTTCCGCGGTTGAGTCCATTCCCGCTCCTGTTGGGGATGATGCTTTGGGTCATGTGTTGGGTGATGCGGCGGCGGCTCTAGGGGAAAAGGCCGCGTCTCTATGACCTTCACCGTCGATTGGATATGGCTACTGCTTGCGCTACCCATCGCTTTTGGTTTGGGGTGGTTTTTTTCTCGGCTTGATATTTGGCATTGGCGTCTTGAGTCTAGGCATGCACCGCGTGCATATTTCAAAGGGCTGAATCATCTACTGAGTGGCCAACAAGATGCGGCGGTTGATAGCTTTATTGAGGCCGTTCAAAACGATCCCGATACGTCCGAGTTGCATTTCACACTGGGTAACTTGTTTCGTCGGCGCGGTGAGTATGACCGTGCGGTGCGTGTGCACGAGCACTTGCTCGCGCGCGCTGATTTAAGCCAACCTGATCGCGAACGCGCACAAATGGCCTTGGCGCAAGACTACACCAAGGCTGGCTTACTCGACCGTGCGGAGGCAGCCATTCGCGGTACTGGTCTTGGGCTGGTCGAACTCAAAACCCGCGAAGCCTTGCAGCTGCTGCTGACGATTTACGAGCGGGGACGCCAGTGGCAAAGCGCTGATCGAACCGCCCAAGCGCTGCAAGCAGCCGGGGCTGGTAACTACGACAAACGCCGTGCGCACTACCTGTGCGAGCAGCATTTGTTTGAGGCAGCGATGGCCTTATCACCCACCTCCCCAAGGGCTTATCTGGAACTCGCACGTCAGCAAAAAGAGCAAGGCGACTTTTCTGCAAGCCTTGCTACGATTGGCTTAGCGGCAAGCATTGCCCCGCAAGCCTTACCCTTATTGGCCTGTGAGATGTGGCAATCAGCAAAATCTGATGCCGAGCAAGCCTCCACCATCGCTTTTTTGGCAAGCGCCTATGCACAGTCGCATAGCCTCGATGTGCTCCAAACCTTGGTTGCTGCCGGCTGGAAGCCACCTAAGGAAGCCTACGCAGCGCATCTATCTAAAGAGCCCTCACTGGTGGCGGCGAGTCATTTAATCGAGTCCGAATCCACCCGTGCTGCGCTGGCTAAAGCGACCGAGCCCTTGATGCGCTATCGCTGTGCGGGATGCGGCTTTGAGGTCAAACAATACTTCTGGCAATGTCCTGGCTGTCAAGCGTGGGATAGTTACCCATTTAAGCGTGTCGAAGAGCTCTAAACCGTCCGGCGCAAGTGCCTCTGCCGCCGCCCATGGTCAGGCCATCTGGATGTTCATCGCCTTTGCTGCGGCCTATTTCGTTTCGGCTGGTTTGCGCACCGTGACGGCCACGATAGCCCCCACGCTCACGCACGAGTTTGCGCTTCAAGCGCGTGACTTAGGGCTCTTGTCGGGAGGGTATTTTTTGGGCTTTGCTGCGCTGCAAATTCCACTGGGCGCATGGCTGGATCGCTATGGCCCCAAGCGCGTACTCTTGGTCATGCTGTCCGTTGCGGTGCTGGGTTGCTGCGTGTTTGCACTGGCTCATCAATTTGTGAGCCTGTTGTTTGCGCGTGTACTGTGTGGCCTAGGCGTGAGTGTTTGCTTGATGGCACCGCTCACGGCGTATCGTCGTTGGTGGAGTCCTCAGGCGCAATTGCGAGCGAACTCTTGGATGCTCATGGCGGGCTCCCTTGGCATGTTGTGCGCGACCTTGCCGGTTCAAGCTTTAATGCCCCTCGTGGGCTGGCGTGGGGTCTTTTGGATGTTGGCGGCATGGATCGCTCTTGCGATGCTAGGGGTCTTTTTTTGTGTACCCGCTTGGCCCAAAGCCTTATCCGAAAAGGCTCCCCAAGCATCGTCGGCTGACAAGCCTGATCCTGATTGGTCTGCAACAACTTCAATTTGGCGACATCCTGTTTTCGTGCAAATGGTGCCGATTGGTTTTTTTATCTACGGCGGCATGATCGCCATTCAAACCCTGTGGGTCGGGCCATGGATGACGCGCGTCTCAGGTTATACGGCTGCCCAAGCGGCGGCTGGTTTGTTTGCGATCAATCTGGCTATGCTGATCAACTATTGGGTTTGGGGCTGGCTCAATCCCAAGTTGGCAAAGCATGGCTGGGATGTTGTGCGTTTGATGCGCGTGGGACTACCTTTTTCTCTGCTCACACTGCCACTGGCGATTGGCATCGCCAGCGATACGGCACTTGCGACCTTTGCCGCCTTGCCGATTTGGGTGGTTTGGATTTTTTATTTTTTAAGTAGCTCCTTTGTGTCGCTGGCTCAGCCCGCTGTGGGTATGGCCTTTCCTAGTCACATGGCGGGCAGGGCGCTCACCGCCTACAACCTCGTGATTTTCATGGGCGTGTTTACGGTGCAGTGGGGCATTGGTTTGCTGATCGACCTGTTTGCTTGGAGTGGCATGGCGATCACGACTTCGTATCAAGCAGCGTTTGGCGTACTGTGGGGCTTATGCCTTGTCTCGTATGTGCACTTTTACAGGCAGGGTAACCCTATGGCACGAGGAGCTGCTCAAGGATAATTGGCGTATGGAATTACAACTCAAACCTCAGCTTAGTCGTGCCAAAGTTTTAGTGGTGGGCGATGCCATGCTCGATCGTTATTGGTATGGTGCGGTTGACCGCATCAGTCCCGAAGCGCCTGTTCCCGTTGTCAAAATTACCAAGCGTGAAGACCGCGTGGGCGGTGCGGCCAACGTGGCCTACAACGCAGCGGTGCTCGGTGCGCAAACTTCGTTTTTAAGTGTGGTCGGCGATGATGAAGCTGGTCGTGAGTTGGAGGTATTGATGCGCCGTACCGGCATCACGACACATTTGACACGCGACGCACAGTTAGAGACGACGGTCAAGTTGCGAGTGATTGGTCGTGCGCAGCAGCTTATTCGGCTTGACTTTGAAAATACGCCCAAGCACGATGTGCTGGCAGCGCAAACAGAAACGTTTGCACGGCTTGTCACGCAGCATGATGCCATCTTGTTTTCTGATTACGCCAAGGGCGGATTGGCTCATATCGCCGAGATGATTGCGCTGGCGCGCAAGGCTAAAAAGCCCGTGCTCATTGACCCCAAGGGCTCTAACTATGCGCATTACCAAGGCGCCACTGTCATCACGCCCAACCGGACGGAGCTACAGCAAGTCATTGGTCATTGGCAGGATGAGGATGATTTGCGCATCAAAGTGCAAAACCTGCGTGAATCACTGAAGTTGGAGACGCTGCTGTTTACGCGCAGCGAAGATGGCATGAGTCTGTACGATGCCGCCGGGGATTTGCACGTAAAGGCTGCGGCGCACGAGGTGTTTGATGTTACGGGCGCGGGCGACACCGTGATCGCAACGCTCGCGTCTTTAGTTGCATCTGGCATGAGCTTGCGTGCGGCCATGCCCCACGCGAACCGCGCGGGCGGCATTGTGGTGGGTAAATTTGGCACAGCAACCGTGAGTTACGAGGAGTTATTTCAATGAGTACCAGTCAGCGCGTCGTGGTTACCGGAGCGGCAGGATTTATTGGTAGCAACATCGTCAAGGCGCTCAACCAGCGCGGCAATACCGACATCATTGCCGTCGATGATTTAACGCAAGGTGACAAATTTCGTAATTTGGCTGACTTGCAAATCAGTGACTACATCGATGCCAACGATTTTTATGATCGATTCTCCCGGGGCGCATACGGCAAGGTCGAAGCGGTTTTTCACGAAGGTGCTTGCAGTGACACGATGGAGAGCGATGGCGCTTACATGATGCGCAACAATTTTGGCCTGTCGTGCCAATTGTTTGATGCCTGCCAAGCGCAAGGTGCACGCTTGCTCTATGCATCCTCTGCTGCCGTTTATGGTGGTTCGGATACGTTTAAAGAGTCCCCCGAATTTGAAAGGCCGCTCAACGTCTACGGCTACAGCAAACTCTTGTTTGACCAATGGGTGCGCCGCAAAACGGCGATGTTGACAGCCCAATCAACGCAAGTGGTGGGCTTTCGCTATTTCAACGTGTACGGCCCGCGCGAGCAGCACAAAGGACGCATGGCGAGCGTGGCCTTTCACCAATTCAACCAATTCAAAGCCGATGGCCTAGTTAAGTTGTTTGGTGGATACGGTGGCTATGCAGCGGGCGAACAAAAGCGCGACTTTGTCTATGTTGATGATGTTGTCGCGGTGAACCTGTGGTTCCTCGATCACCCGGAAAAATCAGGCATCTTCAATTTGGGCACGGGTCGTGCGCAGCCCTTTAATGATGTGGCTGTGGCCGTGGTGAATGGTCTTGGCGAAATGAACGGGCAGCCGCGTCATCAACCTATACCTCTGAAGGATGCCGTGCTCAATCAGCGGATTCAGTACATTGATTTCCCAGACGCTTTAAAAGGCAAGTACCAAAGCTACACACAAGCTGATTTAGCGCAGCTTCGCGCGGCGGGTTGCAACCATGCATTTGCTGATGTGGCCAGCGGTGTGCATCAGTACCTAGGGCACTTGTCAACCTCATTTGGGTAGATGCGTTGACCATTCACGCACTCGGTTAACTCCCCAGTTCGTTTTACTTTTATTTATTTTTAGGAGCTTTTATGATTAAGAAATTCATTACCGCAGTCACCATGTTGGTCGCGATGTTGTACGCAGCTGTAACTTTTGCTGCGGTGGATGTGAACAAGGCGACGGCTGCCGAACTCGATAGCGTGAAAGGCATTGGGCCTGCGATCTCGGCAAAAATTGTTGATGAGCGCAAAAAGGGCAACTTCAAAGATTGGAATGATTTTGTGAACCGTGTTGGCGGTATTGGCGAGAAAAGTGCTGCTAACTTGTCTACCAATGGATTAACGGTGAACGGTGCCGCATTTGCGGGTGCTCCTGCTGCAAAAGCAGAAGCGAAAAAAGAGGCGAAACCTGCGGCTGCAAAAGCTGATGCCAAGGCTGAAGCAAAGGCCGAGACAAAGCCCGAAGCTAAAGCGGATGCCAAGGCCAAAGCAGCTGATGACAAGCAAGCCAAAGCAGATGCCAAAGCCAAAGAAAAGGCGGACAAAGCAGCTGCTAAAGAGAAAGCAAAAGAAGATAAAGCAGCAGTCAAGGATGCGAAAAAATCCGATGCGAAAGTCACCGACAAACCAACAGCTGATACTAAAAAATAATCTTCGATTGGTGCGGATGACCAAGACCCGCTGCGGCGGGTCTTTTTATTGATAATGGCAACATGATTTTTTTACTGTCACCTGCTAAATCGCTTAACTATGACAGCACAGTTCCTGCTGATGTGCCCAGTACGAAACCGCTATTTCACGCATCGGCAGCTGAACTGATTGGCATCTTAAAAGAAAAAAACCCTGCGCAAATTGCCTCTCTGATGGGGCTTAGCGATAACTTGGCGGCCTTGAATGTGGCTCGCTATCAGGCATGGCGGCCACGCGCAACGGCTAAGAACGCGAAACAAGCCGTGTTGGCTTTTAATGGCGATGTTTACGAGGGCTTAGATGCTGCCTCGTTGACCCAAGGGCAACTCTTGTGGGCGCAAGATCACGTGGTGAGTTTGAGTGGGCTTTATGGTGCTTTGAGACCACTCGACTTGATGCAGCCCTACCGCCTAGAAATGGGAACGCCGCTGGTGAATGTGCGGGGTAAAAACTTATATGAGTTTTGGGGGGCAACCATTTCGCAATACCTTCATCAGCAACTTAAAAAAGATAAAGCGCCCTGTGTGGTCAACTTGGCCTCGCAGGAGTACTTTAAGGTAGTTGATCAGCGTAAGCTGCGTGCGCGTGTTGTGGAGTGTGTGTTTGAAGAATATAAAAATGGGAGCTACAAAGTTGTGAGTTTTTTTGCCAAACGGGCGCGTGGGTTGATGGCGCGGTTTGCCATTCAAAATCAAATCACTAAACCTGAAAAACTAGTGGCGTTTGCGGCCGAAGGCTATGCTTTTGACGACCAAGCATCACTCCCTCATCGCTTTGTTTTTAGACGGAGTGCAACGTGAGCGTACCGTCATCCATACTCTTGAACGCGCCGCTAGGTAAGGCTTCCAGCTATATCGACCAATACGATGCTTCCTTGTTGTTTCCGATTCCAAGATTAGACAAGCGGCTAGAAATTGGTGTGACCGGGCATCCACCATTTTTTGGCGCAGATATGTGGACGGCGTTTGAAGTGTCTTGGTTAAATCCTCGCGGTAAGCCGCAGGTTGCTATTGCACATATCACCATACCTTGCGAGAGTCCCAACATCATTGAAAGCAAATCATTCAAGCTTTATTTCAATAGCTTTAATCATTCGGTGCTGAGTGATGCACAGACGGTTGTTGAGTGGGTGAAGCAGGATGTCGGTGCGGCGCTTTGGCGAGGATCGGGTGCGACGGGTACGGTGGGTGTGCGATTGGTTCATCCCGATGCGTTTGATGCACAGTCGATCCATGAGCTGGATGGATTAAGTCTTGATCGCTTAGACATTGATTGCACGCGCTACACGCCAGCTCCTGATGTCTTGACGACAAGCAAGGGAGAGGCTCCCGTATCAGAGGTGCTGGTGAGTCACCTGCTGAAAAGCAATTGTTTGGTCACGGGTCAGCCTGACTGGGGTTCAGTGCAAATCAGTTATAGCGGCTCCGCAATTAACCATGAAGGCTTGTTGCAGTACCTAGTGAGTTTTCGCAATCACAACGAGTTTCATGAGCAGTGCGTCGAGCGCATTTTTATGGACATTTGGACGCGCTGCCAACCGACACGACTATCCGTTTATGCACGCTATACAAGGCGCGGTGGTTTAGACATTAACCCCTATCGTACTAGTCATCCTGCTGCACTACCACCCAACATTCGAACGGCGCGACAATAAAAATCGAGACGAGCAAGTCGCCACCATAGGGGTTGATCAGTAAACGGTGCACTTAAGTGATGAGTTCGTTGACACCGTATAGCGTTGCTAGTTGGGTGAGTTGTGCTGGCGCGTTGTGAATGGTGAGCCGCGCGTTGGCGGCACTGGCACTGCGCTGTAAGTCCAGTAAAAGCGCCAGCGCCGACGAGTCGAAGTTTTGTAATTGACTCGCATCGACTTGCCAGTGAGCAGCACGCGCCTGTTCTACCCAGTTATTAGCATGAAGGACTCCAGATGCTTGGCTGGACGAGGCTTGCGCGTGATTGAGCGTGGCGGGCAGTGTGAGCATGAGTGGGTTTGGGTGGTTCGTGGAGGTTATTTTTTTGCGGTTTTATTTTTTTCGACCAGTGACTTAATTAAACCGTCCATGCCGTTTGCGTTGATCTCTTGGGCGAACTGGCCACGATACGTTTCAACCAGCCAAACCCCCATCACGTTAATGTCATAAATCTTCCAAGTGGCACCATTGGCTTCATTGGTTTTCCCCACGCGGTAGTCGAGTTGAATAGGGTCATCTCTGCCGCGCACCTCTGATCGAACAATAACCGCTGTGTCGTCGGCTGCCATACGCAGCGGTTTGACATTCACGGTTTGATCCTTGATTTCCTTTAGTGCACCCGCATAAGTGCGGATTAAGAGAGTTTTAAACTCTTCTTGAAGTCGTTTTTGTTGTTCTGCTGTCGCGCTACGCCAAGCTGGGCCCACACTCGATGCGGTCATGCGTGGGAAATTGACAAAAGGAATGATCTTGGCCTCAATCAGTGCTGCCGTTTTGGCTGCATCACCCGCCGCCAATGTTTTGTCAGCCTTGACGGCATCCGTTAACTCCTTAGCCAGTCTTGCCACTAATGCATCAGGTGCCTCAACGGTGGCCGTAGCTGCTTGCGTCATGCCCAGTGTTCCTAGGATAGCTAGCAAACCGCCTATGAAGTATTGTTTCAGTTTCATAAAAATCTCCTTGATCGTTCATTAACGCAAATGAGGTTATGGGGGTAGACACCCATCACTTCAAAATGATAGATGGCAGTGGAATGGTGGGCAATTTCGGCATGGATTGATCTGGCGTTGGCTTGGCTGGGTCTTCCGCAGAATAGTCAATGTCATCGTCATTCTCAGGTTTTTCAGCCTTAATCATATTTTGACGGCGCTTGAGGTAGATGTCGCGCACAAAGCTGTACTTGTCGAGCGCGATTTCGTCAACGGCATCGGTTGCGCTCAGTAGTTGTGCGCGGACATCGGTAATGCGCGTTAGGGTGAGTGCGCTGCGCGTTGCACGATCTGATAGTAAGTTCACGGGGTCATAGTAGGTTGCTGTAATGGTGCCGGTTCCATCTCGAACAGACGAGGGGCCTAAGATGGGTATGACAACATACGGGCCACTGGGGACTCCCCATTTGCCTAGCGTTTGCCCCAAATCAGCTTTGGGGGGAGTAATGTTGGCGTCGGTTGCAATGTCAAATAATCCACCAATGCCTAGAAAGGTGTTGATTCCCAGTCTGGCGGCTGTTTTTCCTGCGTTGGCAAATTCAAATTGAAGCGTATGATTCACCATAGACCACACATCGCTGATGTTATTAAAAAAGTTGGTGATGCCTCGGCGGATCGGTGAGGGGAGCGCCGCTTTATAGCCGGTTGCCAGTGGTTTGAGCACAGCGCCATCAACCGCATCATTGAATTTGTAAATGCTGCGATTCATGGGTTCCAGTGGGTCTTTGGGGTGAGCATTGGGACTCGTCGCACAACCAACCAACAAGGCCAGCAAAAAAGTCAGTGTGAAAAACACACGGCCACGAGGCTGCATCACTTGGCCTTTGCATCCGATGATTTGCTATCCGCATTGTCGGCAGCTTTGCTATAGAGGAATTTGCTGATTAAATCCTCTAAAACAATCGCTGATTGGGTACTACCCACGACATCGCCTTGAGCCAAATTGTCCGCCTCGCTGCCCGCAGAGATACCCAAATACTGCTCACCCAGCAAACCACTAGTCAAAATTTTCAGAGAGCTGTCTTTTGGGAAGGCAAATTTGCTTTCCATAGACAGTACGACCCGAGCTTGAAATGTTTTGTCATCAAACGTAACTGACTCCACACGTCCGACCACCACACCCGCACTTTTAACGGCAGCTTTAGGCTTCAGACCACCAATGTTGTCAAATTTGGCCACCACTTTATAGTGAGAGTCAAAGTTGATGGATAGCAAATTTGCTGATTGCAGTGCAAGAAATAAGACGGCTGCAAAACCGATGAGAACAAAAAGTCCCACCCATACATCATTTTTTGAACGCGCCATTTTTAACTCCGAAGTGTCTTTAAATACTAAACATCAGTGCGGTTAAGATAAAGTCTAAACCTAGCACTGCTAATGAACCCATGACCACGGTACGTGTGGTGGCGCGTGATACGCCTTCTGGCGTTGGATCCGCCAAGTAGCCCTGCATGAGCGAAACAAAAGTGACTGTCACACCAAAAACTAAACTTTTGATCACACCGTTACCT
>CAZAIW010000075.1:0-5167 GCA_964485285.1 uncultured Burkholderiaceae bacterium
CCGTATTTGCGGCTGCTGCTGGAGGGCAGGCGCTGCTCGCGCCGCACGCTGAAGTAGCGCCCGTAATTGCCTTCGTCTTGGTTTAAGGTTTGGTAGAGCGGGCGAAAGGTCAAGGACTCGGTGGTCTTGGCTTCTTGTCCCGTCATCTCTTGCACGCTAAAGACTTCAAAGTCCATGGGGCGTGAGCGGTCGGGCACTAGGTGCAGCTCGGGCAGCGCGGGGTTGATCTCGATGCGGTCGGAGCGCCTTGGAAAGAGGTTGACCACGGGCGTGCAAAAGAGCGCGAATTGTTTGGCATCGGTCAGCCCCACTAAGTCGCCCGGCGGCTTGGTCAAGAGAATCACAATTTCTGCTTCTTTGCCCTGCACTTTGGCTAGCCCGGGGGCTAGATCGTTGAGCCCAAAGAAGTAAAAGCGCTCGGGGCAGGCAAAGTATTCGTGGAGCAAGTTGTGCCCATGAAAGCTGTTCCACTGCAAGGGCAGCAATCCCTCCCCCGGTGCCATGCCCACGGGCGTGACGGCGTTTTGCGTCACGATGTGCAGGGGCCTGGGCATGTTGCCGGGTGTGCCTATCAAGCTGGCGCAGCTGCTGGTGTGCATCAGCTCGTACAGATGCGAGGCGATGCGCTCGTCCCCGCACAGGTAGATGGGTAAATGGTTCAAGCCAGCGAGGTCTTTGAAGTCCAGCCCACCAACGGTTTTAAGCTTGATGCGCAAGCTGCCCTGCACTTTGATGTTGGGCGCTAAGTAGCGATCGGTGCTGGGAATGTCGGGCGGTACGCCGGCTAGGCGGGCGCTTTCGATTTCGATCGGCCACAGCTTGACATCCATGCTGGAGCGAAATTCGCACGCGGTTTGTTCGCCGTCCGGCACTTTGGAGAAATACGCCGATTGCCTAGGCACTAAAAAGCCTTTGCTGAAGTCGCCCTCGGTGGTGTTGGGGTGCAGCTGCGCCACGGCCATGGACGGCGTGGGGCTGACGTAGTTGGGGTAGATCACTTCGAGGAGCCGCTGGGTGAAGCGCGGAAACTCCGCATCGAGCTTGATGCGCATGCGCGCCGACATGAAACTAAAGCTCTCGATCAAGCGCTCAACGTAGGGGTCGGCCACTTCGATCCCCTGCATGCCCAGCCGTTTGGCAATTTTGGGATGCTGAGCCGCAAAGCCTGCCGATGCTTCACGCATATAGGTCAGCTCTTGGTTGTAGTAGTCAAGGAGTTGGGGGTCCATGGGATGCCTTTTTGTTAATCTGAAATAGAAATGTGATCGGGTGCTTGCGCTGCCGCGCACCTTGCATGCATCTGGATGTACGCCTGCTCTAAACGCAAAGTGGTGCGCGGTGTGTCAAAGAGCGGCAGCTTGTCGCGCTGGGTGCGCAGATGCGTTTTGATGGCGGCAATGGCGCTGGGTTGATGGGCTAGCTCGATGGCTTTTTGCACATACGCCTCGATGCTGTGGGTGATGAGCTGGGGCAGCTGCGCCGCCATCAAAATGCCGCCGCACATGCGTGCATACATGATCTGGCCTGCCAGCATCAAGAGCGGGCAACCGGCCCACAAGCAGTCGCTCGCGCTGGTGCCCGAGCCAATCGGGGTGGTGTCCAGCATCAAGTCGGCCAAGCGATAGCGTGCAAGGTACTGGGGAATAGGCAGACGTTTGGCGAAGATGAGGCGCTCTTTGGTGATGCCGTGCTTGGCCGCTTCGCGGTAGAGGTTATCGGTGGCCAGCGGGTTTTGCTCGGCCAGCCACAGCACGCTTTGGGGAACGGCTTGGAGGATGTCCATCCATGCAGCGAACATCTTGGGTTGGATTTTGAAAATTTGCCCGAAATTGCAAAAAACAAAACCATGGGGCGGCAAGCCAAAGTCCGCGCGAGTGGGCGTGGAGGCTTCTGGGGCGATAGCGCGTTGCCGGTCATTGATTTGCAAGGTATGGGGTAGGCGAACGATTTTTTCTGTGAAAAAATCTTGGTGGTCAAGCGGCGTGGTGAAGGCGTCCGAGATGATGTAGTCCATGCACGCATGGCCTGACGTTGCAATGTAGCCCAGCCAATGCGCCTGTACGTCTGCTAAGCGCAAACCCAGCAAGCTGCTGCGGGTGTGCTGGGTGTTACCCGTTAGGTCCACGAGGATGTCCAAGTTCTCGGCATAGATGGTTTGCGCCGTCGCCATCAAGGACTGGCTTTCAAGGTCGATGAAGTGCTCGGCGCTTTGTGCGATGCGTCTGCGGTAGTCGCTGGTGGCACTGTCGTCGTTGGGGCCATAGGAGTAGACAAAGACCTCGAACTGCTCGCGGTTGTGCAAACCGTATAGCTCGGCGGTGAGATAGGCGACTGGGTGATTGCGCAGGTCATACGAAAAATAACCCACCTTGATGCGGCGACCTTTGGCTTTGCGCGGGGCACTGGGATCAAACGCGCAGCCGGGCGTTTGCCGCGTTAAAAAGAATTGCTGAGCCACGAGCTTTTGATAGTTCAGCTGCGCTTGTGCAGACTCGGTCAGCGAGAGAATTTGCAAAGAGCCTTGCGTATCCGTGTGCCCGCTTGAGCCTTGGCGTATCCGCTTTTCCATGCACTGGGCAAAGCGTTCGCGGTCGGTATAAAAATCGTCCCACTTGCCAGTTTGCAAATATAAAAAAAGCAGTTGGACAAGAGCGTGCTGGTTGTCTGGATCGCAAGCGACGGCTTGCCTAAAGTGTGCGAGCGCTGGCAACGTTTGCTCTAGCGCAAGCGCCGCTACGCCCGCATTGACATGTGCCATGGCAAGGCCGGGATTCAGAGCAAGGGCCGCCTCAAATTGCAGCTTTGCGGTTTGCGCGTTACCAAAATAAAACGCCATGCTGCCAAAGTTGTTGCGCAGCTGGGCGCTGGCGGGCTCGGCCTCGTTCAGTGCCTCATGCAGCCGATAGGCCGCCTGCACCTGTCCGTGCTGCTGGTAATGATCCGATAAGTCAAGCGTGATCACCAGCCCCTCGGTGGTGCAAAAAAAGGCGGCGGCTTCCTTACGCAAAGGTGACGCTAAGCCTTGTAGCGTGAGGCGCTCCAGCGCAGCCGTTTCGCGGTGCGTATGCAGGTTTTGAAGAGCGGCGATAAGCAACTGAGCGTCCGCTATCACGTGCTGGGGATAGGTGCCCAGCAAAGCGGCTATGCTGGTGCTACTGCTTGCGGCATCGAGTAGATGGATTTTGAGTAAGTTGTCGATGGTCACGGGGCTACCCGGTGTCAGCTTTAAAGCCTCGTGAAAATACCGCGCCGCCGCTTGAAAGTCTTGCTGGGCAAAGTAGATGGAGCCAAGGTTATTGAGCAAGTCACCGCTTTGCGCTTTGTTGGCACGGGCTTGCTCATACAGCTGCACCGCGTCTTGCTGGCGGCACAGGATGCGGCACAGGTTGACACCATTGGCGTAGGCGGGCGCGTAGTGTTTAGCCAGCGTGATCGCACGGCGGCAATCGGCCAGCGCTTCGTCGTAACGCGCCAGTGCTTGATACAACAAGGCGCGGGTGTTGTAGTGCTCGGGGCGCGGAACAACCGCGTAGCGAAACAGCGTATCCACATGCACCAAAGCCTGAGCCGTGTCACCTTGCATGCGCGACAAGTCAGCCAAATAATTCAAAGCGTCCAGTTGCTGCGGGTCTATCTTGAGCACGGCCTCAAACGCCAACCTCGCCTCTTGCAGCCCCTGCGCCAGCGGCGGCCTAGCAGCCGCAGCCACGCCCTGCGCGAGCAGCTGCTGCACTTGTTTGATGGAGTTGGAGTTGAGGATTCTTTTCATGGCAGTGGACTCTTAAAAAAACATCGTCCTGATTCTGACCTTGATCGTGACCTTGATCTTGCTCGCCCTCTCCTTACCAGCTCAGGCCAATAGCGCCCGTAATGGTGCTTTTTCTATCGGCAAAGCCTGCACCAAAACGGAAGGTCAAGTTAGCCGTGCCCGCGTTATAGGGTTGGCGGAATGTGCCGCCCACCGCCACCGCCGTTTGTCCGTTGTAGTTGGCCGCCGCCACGCCCACCGCCATTTGCTTGGTACCCGCAGGCATGGGCAAAGCCCCAAGTGCTGCCGCCGAAGCCACGCCCGCCGAGAGTTTTTGCTCCAGCGCATCAAGCTGCCTTTTATTCACCGCATCCCCCGGTGCGGTACCGTCGGCCACATTGTGGATTTGGTTGTTGTTCATGTTGAGGCTGCCGCCAATGCTGGCGTTGCCCGTGGTGGTTAATGTGTCCGTGGTAATGTTGCCGGAATTGGTAATGCCGTTGGTGCTGGTCATGCCCGAGACCGACATCGTCCCCGCCACCTGCGTATTACCCGCGTTCAATGTACCCGTGGTGGTGTTGCCTGCATTCAACGTACCGGTCGTGGTGTTGCCCGCCGACAGCGTGCCCGTGGTCGTGTTACCCGCCGACAAGGTTGCGGTGGTGGTATTGCCAGCGGAGAGTGTGCCCGTGGTCGTGTTACCCGCCGACAAGGTTGCGGTGGTGGTGTTACCAGCAGAGAGTGTGCCCGTGGTCGCATTGCCCGCTGATAACGTACCGGTCGTGGTGTTGCCCGCCGATAGCGTTGCTGTGGTGGTGTTACCTGCCGATAACGTTGCCGTGGTGGTATTGCCCGCTGACAAAGATGCTGTGGTGGCATTGCCCGCCGACAGCGTGCCGGTGGTGGTATTGCCTGCCGATAACGTTGCCGTGGTGGTATTGCCTGCTGACAAAGATGCTGTGGTGGCATTGCCCGCCGAGAGCGTGCCGGTGGTGGTGTTACCAGCGGAGAGCGTGCCCGTCGTGGTACTGCCCGAGGACAAATTGGCCGTAGTGGTATTGCCCGCCGATAGCGTTGCCGTGGTGGTGTTACCTGCCGACAAGTTGGCCGTGGTGGTATTGCCTGCCGAAAGTGTGCCCGTGGTGGTATCACCCGCCGACAAGGTGGCCGTGGTGGTGTTCCCCGCCGAGAGCGTGCCCGTGGTCGCATTGCCAGAGGAGAAAGTCGCCGTGGTGGTGTTGCCTGCGTTTAATGTGCCCGTGGTCGTGTTGCCAGCGGAGAGCGTGCCCGTCGTGGTACTGCCCGCCGACAAATTGGCCGTAGTGGTATTGCCCGCAGACAGCGTACCGGTGGTTGAATTACCCGCCGACAAGTTGGCCGTGGTGGTATTGCCTGCCGAAAGTGTGCCCGTGGTGGTAT
>CAZAIW010000075.1:5267-9741 GCA_964485285.1 uncultured Burkholderiaceae bacterium
AGAAAGTCGCCGTGGTGGTGTTGCCTGCGTTTAATGTGCCCGTGGTCGTGTTGCCTGCCGACAAAGTAGCCGTACTGGTATTGCCCGCCGTGAGCGTACCCGTGGTGGCATTACCTGTTGACAGCGTGGCGGTACTGGTACTACCCGCCGTGAGCGTGCCCGTGGTCGTGTTGCCAGCCGAGAGCGTACCCGTCATGCTCATGTTATTAACGCCGCCGACATTGTTGGAGCCATTGATCGTGACCCCCGTCGGCGTGAGGCCACCGGCACCCGTGTAGACCGCTTGTGCAAACGCAGTAGGCACGGACAGTGACATGAGCGCCAGAACCAAGGCGCTGGGTAGCGCCCTTTGAAAATAAACCTGCCGAACGGCTGCAAAACGTGTATTGATCATAAAACTCCTCGATGAAAAAATAAGTGAGAAAAAGTAATAGTCGGCGCTTCGCTACTGCACCGTGATGCGGCTGGTCTCCATATCCACCGCGCTTTGCACCATGAACTCCAGCGGATAGGGCTGCATGCTGACCAAGCCCGAAATTTCAAAAAGCAGTACGTTGTAGTGGTTGTGAACGCCGTCCTTCAAGAGCGGCTTGACCTGCAAGCTGTCCGGGATGATGCGCGGCTCGAAATCCAAAATGGCGGTGCGAATCATGACCTCGATGTCCACCCATTTGTGCTCCGACAAATAGCCTCCGGCTACCGATGGCACACCGAAGTTCAGCGTTGAGGCCGCCGCACCCGGATAGCGCTGGCGGTCCAGCCAACTCTCGGCGTTAATGGTGTTGAGCAAATACGACAAATCGCGCTGAATGATCGCTCGCATTTGCGCACGAGTCATGGCATAAGCATCCGGGGCTTCCGTTTTTTGACTCGGCTCATCGTCCAGCAAGCGATCAAACAGCGTCGGCAAAAACGGCATCTCACCACGCTTCACGGTGGACTGGTCGCGCTTTGAAGGCAGCGCTCTGGCACCTAAAGGCATCGCAAGATCGGCACTCATGCAGCCTCCTTGTCAAAATGAATCTGCGCAATGTCCAGCAGCGGCCAATCGCCCAACTGCGTCATCAACACCTTTTGACCCTGCGCGTAAACGCCCGTCTCACCCAGCTCTTGCCACTGCGTCAAGCGTGCCAGCAGCAGCGCATCGTCCACGCCACCGGCCAGCTGCGCCGGCAGCGTCTCGGGGTAACGCACCGGAATAAACACATTCATCTCTAGCGGGCTGTGCCGCAGATGCATCTCAACGGGCAGCCAAATCAAATCCAACAACTTGCTGGGCATACGCAAATTCATACGGGCCACATCGCTGTACGACAACCAGCGGTAACTGCCCGCCACCACCAACTCGCACACAGGCCCTAGGCGCGTGTCCGTATCAGTCACCCATTCAAAACGATGCTCCTTAGCAGGACTAACGTCCCCCGCCGAACGCATCAACATACGCCCCGCCGAGCTAGGTGCCAGCGATAAGGCCTGCGAGCGAGCTTGATCTTCCTCATGCGTGTTCTTGTTCGCGTGGTGCATCAGCGCCTGCGCCATCAAACCCATCCACTGAGGCATATCCACCACCGGCACGGGCAACTGCTCGCCCAGCCAAACCGCCTTGCGCTGGGTCTCCGCCCGAATCAAATCCCGCAGCATCTGCGCCGTTGGCTCCAAAGACTTATCCAGCTGCACACACGTTTGCAGCTGCTTGAGCGCCCGCGTCCAGTCCGACAGCAGACAAAGCAGCTCAAACAAACCCCAGCGCGCCGTCACGTCCGCCGGCCTGTGCTTCACCACATCCTGCGCCCGTAGCAGCGCTTCTTGCAGCGTTTGACCTTGCAAAAACTGCGTGAAAGATTGCGGGATGGACTGAGTCGTGTTAGTCATAAAAAGAACCGTATCGTGAAAGGTTAAAAATTGAAAAATAGAAAGAGGCATGGCCTAGAGGCCAAGCGCCGCCTGCCTTGCGGGCGGCATGGCCTGCAAAGGTAGACGGGATAAGGCTTGTAGGGGTGGGCATGGTTATTTGCCACCCTTTTCACGAATAGTTGCCCCGACAGCCAACTCAACAAACACACGTTGATGCTCGGGTTCATGTTCATTACTTAATACAGTCCAGTCCTCAACGACTTCCCGTTTTGAGTAATCGCTGTACCAAGTCCGCACTGCTCCTGTATCACCCCAGCGGGTGAACTGAATGACATAAGGCATATCGTTCACTATTAGATATAACCAACACACATCAATAGGACGCAATGTCTTTTTATCAAACCAACTCAGGCCCGCATATCGCACACGGTTACGTAAGTCGGGAGTCTCTGCTTTCAGTATTTCTTCGTTTTTAAGCATGTGCCTGCGATACCAAGTTCTGCGTGTCGCATCTTCATCGCCACTAGAGAGATTAGCTCGCCTAATGACTGCCGACTGCGCCAACTGCAATAGAAATTCAGCATCGCTCTTGTTTATTTCAGCTAAAGCCCATTTCCGCTCCGGCTGCGGAAGATAACCAAGCCAACCAAAAAAATACTCGTCGTCTGTTCCTTTTTGAATAGGGCGCACTTGGTACTGACCATTTTCAAACCATTTCGTCATGTCCTTATAGTCACTCGGTGCATCTTGCAAAGAGTCGCCACCAATCGACATAAATACACGACCTGTTTTACTCAAAACTTTGATCTTGGTATAAGTCATTTCTTCTTGCAACATGATTTTGGTTATCCATAAAAAAAATAATAAAAATGCCAAACCGAGCCACGTAACTAGTTTCTGCCAGCGGGTGAAGTGGCGGTAGCGTTGCAACAAACTCATTATTTAGCCGTCCACGCTTCCGGCTTAAAGACCAGCATTTGGTAATACCTTGCATCCATGCCTTTGGGGGACTTGTCTGCTCTAACTGGATTGATAGCTCCCCTCGGATCGATAGGACGACCTGCGTTCACGCCTTTCATCATTTCGCGCTGATACTCACCTTGTCCTAAGCGCATTTGCTCATCAGTGCCAGGCTGTTGCGGAATTCGAGGTGGCTTTTCGTTTGGTAGCTGCGCAATGCTGACTTGATGCGTTTTCTGATAAGCCTTTAAACGCTCACGGTACTTATCTAAATCGTCAGAATATTGCACTAATTCTTGATCATATTTTTTCGCAACATCAGCATATTTTTGCCCCGTTTTAAGCTGTTCGGCTGTACCGTAGGTGTGGTCGTATAGTGTGCGGCAAGCATAGGCGTATACCTCAGAGTCTGTACCATCCGCCAAAATTTTCGCCAAGCTCTTCGCAGTGACTGGGTCTTTACTGATGTTGTATTCGACATCTTCACTAGCCGCAGTGCGACATGCATAAGAGTAAATTTTGGCGCTCCATTCAAACATTTCTGGTTGAAGCTCTTTTCCTTTAGCGGTATCCAATCGATAAGCAATTAGCTTATTTGTGTCGTAGCCAAACTCGACTTTCATCGGAAGTCCATGCGCAAAAATATCAATTTGTTGGATCAATCTCTTTTTGGTTTTTCGCGCATTAACAAACGCAACCAATTCGGCAATGTCGTCTATTTCTAAAAAATGTGCATTGTGCACTTGAGCAACAAAACTCTTGACCGTACTGCGAACACTATCAGGGTAAGTCCCTTTAAACAAGATATAGACACGCTGTATTGATAAATTTGGTGTTTGTTTTGGATAAAGCATCAGCTGACGTAATCCTTGATTAATGAAATTCATCGAATTACCGTAGTTATTGAGAAACGACTCCTTAAAAGAAGGATCCCATACTCCTACCACCGTCACATAGTCGTAATCACCTATTACGTCAACTTTCTGAATAGGATGTTCGGTTGTACTGGATGCAGTTGTTTCGCCCATGCTTATGCTCCGAACGTGATTTTTTCTTTTCGTAAGTGTTTGGCTGCTTCATTACTCCACTTCACTTTGACGCTACTAGGTTGTTTGGTATAGATTCGCATAGTTTTCCCATCCTTATCAGACATTCCCCAAAACAGTTTGCCATCTGCCGTCGTAATGCAATACAACTGATTCGCGACTGGTTTTTTTGATTTTGGATGCAGCAACTCAAACTGCACACTTTGAGATTCAGGCGCAGAACCCACCGCCAAACTCTGCCCCGGCGGCATATCCCACGAAGCCGCGTGCTCAACCCACGTCCCGGTGGTTCCGTGGACGATGCTGCCCTTGGAGAACTCGCTATGGCTGCCGCCGCCGTTAATGGTGATGCGTTTGCTGGCCGTCAAGATCACCTCGTCCTTGGTCGATGTGATCTTGATGTCTTTCAGCGCCGTGAGCCACAGCTGATTGCTTTGCGCCTCGATCTGGAGCTTGCCCTTGGCAGCAATGAACTTCATGCCTTGCTGATACGCAAACAGTTTGATGGCGTTTTTGACGCTGGCAAACCAGCTCTTACCAACCGAGACGCTGGTATGTCCGCCCGTAGTGATGGCATGATGCTGCCCGCTGGCTTGGTGCGTACTCTTGGGCGT
>CAZAIW010000076.1:0-9681 GCA_964485285.1 uncultured Burkholderiaceae bacterium
GCGCTGGAATTTAAAAGCACCATCCGCAAACTGCGCGCTATTCGCCCCGGCATTTCCATCTCCTCCGACTTCATCGTGGGCTTTCCGGGCGAGACCGATAGCGACTTCGACAAAATGATGGCGCTGGTCAACGACATTGGTTTTGACAACAGCTTTAGCTTCATCTTTAGTCCACGTCCGGGCACGCCAGCGGCCAACTTGGCGGACGACACGCCGCACGAAGTCAAGCTCAAACGCTTGCAACATTTGCAAGCCACGATCGAGGCGAGTGCAGAAAAAATAGCCAAGAGCAAACTGGGCAGCGTGCAGCGCGTGCTGGTGGAGAGTGTTGCCAGCAAAACTCCGGGGCAGTTGATGGGACGCACCGAATGCAACCGCCTGACCCGCTTTGCCGGTCATCCGCGCTTGATCGGGCAGCTGGTTGATGTGCGCATCACCCAGGCGACGGCTTATTCATTTCAAGGTGACTTGGTGGGGCTGCAAGGCATGGCAGTTCATGAGGGTGCTGCTGACTCGCAAGCACGCCACTGACGCGGTGGCATGCGCTTGGCACGACCCATCAAGACAGAGCGTTGCATATAACGTTTACGCTGCGCGGTCACGATACCAAGATCAGAGTGATTTCGGCAAGGGATATGAGCAGAAAGGAAAGAGATGCCTACCAAAAATACGGATAGTTCGCGTCCAACATTTAAATCAGCACACCGGAGGCAACATGTTGGATAAGAAACACATTCAAGCTGGTATTTTTGCCGAGGTGCCAAACTTTGCGCGTTATGTTTTTTTTGATCTCGCAAAGGGCGCAAATGCCTCAAAAATCCAAAAAAGTTTAGGTGCCATTGCCCCTAGGCCTTATTCCACGGACGTTGTGGCAGGCATTGGCCTACAGACCACGCAGCTTGCGGGCTACAAGATAGAGGGGTTGCGAGAATTTGCTGCTTTGCAGACAAAAATGCCCCGTGGGCAGGCCGCTATTGGCATTCCCACCACGCCGACCGCGCTACTGCTGTGGCTGCGCGGGGACGAGCCTGCTGCACTGGTGCGGCTGGAAAAAACACTGACTCAGCAGTTATCGGGTGCGTTTGCGTGGCGCGAGTCGCTCGCCGCCTTTAAGCACACCAAGGGGCGAAGCAAAGTAGGGCGCGACTTAACGGGCTATGAAGATGGCACGGAAAACCCCAAGGGAGCTGCTGCGATGCGGGCGGCTTTTGTGCAGGAGAGCGACCCCGTGCTGCACGGCTCTAGTTTTTTGGCGGTGCAGCGCTGGCAGCACGATTGGCATGCTTTTGGCGCGATGTCACAGCAGGCGCGTGATCATGCGATTGGGCGTCGCCAGTCCGATAACCAAGAGCTGGAAGATGCCCCCAAGGCCGCGCACGTGAGGCGTACAGCGCAGGAGGATTTTGATCCTGAAGCGTTTGTGCTACGCCGCTCAATGCCTTGGCGCAGCGAGGTGCAGGGTCAGCAAAGCTCGGGTTTGATGTTTGCGGCGTTTGGTCAATCGTTTGACGCTTTCGAGGCGCAGATGCGCCGTATGTCGGGGCTGGACGACGGTGTGGTGGATGCGCTGTTTCAGTTTTCTCGGCCACTGTCCACGTCCTATGTTTGGTGCCCACCCGCGATAATGCAGGCATGACCATTCGCGCGATGACCGCCGCTTCCTCCTCCACAGCTTCTTCCCATTTGCATATGCTCAACGCCGACTTGCACTGTCACTCGGTGGTGTCGGACGGCACGCTCTCGCCCGAGGCGCTGGCTGCAAGGGCCGCGCAAAACGGCGTGCAGTTGTGGGCGCTGACCGATCACGATGAGCTGGGCGGCATTGCGCGCGCGCGCGCGGCGGCCAAGGCGGTTGGGATGCAGTATCTGACGGGGGTGGAGATTTCCGTGACCTTTGCCAACAAGACGGTACACATCGTGGGACTGGGCTTTAACGAGTCCGATGCCGCGCTCGTGGCGGGTTTGGCATCGGTGCGCGGCGGTCGCCTAGAGCGTGCGCACGAGATGTCGCAGGGTCTTGCCAAGGTGGGCATCAAGGGTGCGTTTGAAGGTGCGCTCACGTATGTGGGCAACCCAGACCTGATCTCGCGCTCGCACTTTGCGCGGCACTTGGTGGCAACGGGCGTGTGCCCCGACACTAACTCGGTGTTTCGTAAGTACTTGACCGAAGGCAAGCCCGGCTTTGTGCCGCACCGCTGGGCCAAGCTGCGCGACGCGGTGGAGTGGATTGTGCAAGCCGGCGGCGAGGCGGTGATTGCGCATCCGGGGCGCTATGGCTTTAGCGCCAACGAGGAGTACGCGCTGTTTACCGACTTCAAACAGTTTGGCGGACGCGCGGTCGAGGTCGTCACCAGCAGTCACAGCGAGGCCGAGTACGTGGTCTACGCCGACATGGCCAAGGAATTCAAATTGGCCGCTTCGCGTGGCAGCGACTTTCACTCGCCCGACGAGAGCCGCGTTGAGCTGGGGGCACTGCCGGATTTGGTGGGTACGCTCACGCCCGTTTGGGAACTACTTGCAAATAGGATTGAATAACGATGGATATGGCTCAAATCGTCTCGGCGGTTCTCACTTATGCGTTGCCGGTGCTCTTGGCTATTACGCTGCACGAGGCCGCACACGCTTATGCGGCGCTGCGGCTGGGCGACGATACGGCTTATGTGCTGGGGCGCGTCACGCTCAATCCGCTCAAGCACATCGACCCGATTGGCACGATTGCCATGCCGCTGCTGCTGTACTTTTCAACGGGTGGCAATTTTTTGTTTGGTTATGCCAAGCCGGTGCCGGTGAACTTTGGCCGACTCCATAACCCCAAGCGCGATATGGCCTTGGTAGCGCTGGCGGGGCCTGCGTCTAATTTGCTGCAAGCTGCGCTGTGGGGCGCACTGTTTTATGCGCTGGTGATCGTCGGGCTGCAAGACCCCTTCTTTTTTGCCATGTGCAAGGGCGGGGTGATGGTCAACGCGGTGATGTTTGCGTTTAACTTGTTTCCGGTGCCACCGCTGGATGGCGGGCGCATTTTGGTCAGCGTGCTGCCGTATCCGTATGCATATCAAGTCTCGCGCGTAGAGCCGTGGGGCTTTTTTATTGTGATGGGACTGGTGATCGCCGGTGTGATCAATAAAATTTGGATGCAGCCCATGATGGGCGTGACCGATGACATTTTGGCTCTGGTGCTGGCACCTCTGCGTTATTGGGCTAACTTGAATTAATGGCAAATGAAGACAAGCAACCAACTACAGTGATGACGGATACGATGACTCAAACACCAAGCAACAAAGAGCGCGTGCTCTCGGGGATGCGACCTACCGGAGCCTTGCACCTAGGGCATTACCACGGCGCGATTAAAAATTGGACTCGGCTTCAGCACACGCACGAGTGCTATTTCTTTGTGGCCGATTGGCATGCGCTGACCACGCATTACGAGTCGCGCGAGGTGATCGAGAAGAACGTCTACGAGATGGTGATCGACTGGCTTGCCGCAGGCTTAGACCCCGATCAATGCACGCTGTTTTTGCAAAGTCGCCTGCCCGAGCACGCCGAGCTGTTTACGCTTTTGGCCATGGGCACGCCGCTGAGTTGGCTAGAGCGCGTGCCCACTTACAAAGATCAGCAAGAAAAACTCAAAGACAAAGACCTCGCGACCTATGGCTTCTTGGGTTATCCGCTGTTGCAAGCGGCGGATATTTTGATCTACAAGGCCAAGTACGTTCCGGTGGGCGAAGACCAAGCCAGCCACGTCGAGCTGACGCGCGAAGCGGCGCGGCGCTTTAACCACTTGTATGGTCACGAGGCCAATTTTGCAGCGCTGCTGGCGCAAACGCTGGACAAGCTGGGCAAAGACTCGGCGAAGCGGTTAGAGAAATCGCGCAAAGCGTTCCAAGAGATGGGCGACAGCAAAGCCTTAGCGGGCGCACTGGGTTTTATCGAGAGCACACCGCTACTTGCCAGCACCGAACGCGAGCGCTTAGCGGGTTGGTTCAAAGGTACGGGACGCAGCGTTTTGGTCGAGCCGCAGGTGCTGCTAACCCAGACCAGCAAGCTGCCGGGGCTGGACGGTCAAAAAATGAGCAAGAGCTATGGCAATGCGATTGCGATCCGAGAGGACGCAAAAAGCATCGAGCAAAAAGTGCGTACCATGCCCACCGATCCGGCTCGCATCAAACTGAGCGACAAAGGCGACCCCGATAAATGCCCGGTGTGGCAATTCCATCAGGTGTACTCCGACAAGGCTACGCAAGACTGGGCGAATCAGGGTTGCAGGAACGCCGAGTTTGGCTGCTTGACCTGCAAAAAACCGGTGATCGATGCCATCTTGCGCGAGCAAGAACCCATGCTGGAGCGGGCAGTGCCGTATGTCGCCAATCCCAAGCTGGTGCGTGAGATTGTGGATGCAGGAACCAAGCGTGCCCGAGTGACGGCGCAGGCCACCATGGTGGATGTGCGCACCGCCATGGGACTCCATTACTAATGACGGATGCAGACGAACATGCCAACCGATACGCCCCCTAGCAGCCGCCTCGCGTGGCGCGACAAATACGATGCATTGGGCTGGCCTGTGCGCTTACTCATCAAACTTGCAGGCCTTGCAGCAGCGGGCTTTGCGGCTCTGGCGTTTTTTGTTTGCATTGCGCTGGCAGTGGCTTATCCCAATTTGCCCGACATCAGCGAGCTGTCCGATTACCGCCCTAAGTTACCGCTGCGTATTTATTCCAGTGAAGGCTCCCTCATTGGCGAATTTGGCGAGGAGCGGCGCAACCTTACGCGCATTAAAGACATGCCCAAGGTGATGAAGGATGCCATCGTTGCGGTTGAGGACGCACGATTTTTTGAACACGGAGGTGTTGATTACATAGGTGTGATGCGTGCTGGCGTGGCCAATTTATGGCGCGCCAAAAGCCAAGGCGCTTCCACCATCACCATGCAGGTGGCGCGTAACGTGTACCTGAGCAGCGAGAAAACCTTCACCCGAAAAATTTATGAGCTGCTGCTGACCTTTAAGTTGGAAGCGGGTTTGAGCAAAGATCAGATTCTTGAAATCTACATGAATCAAATCTTCTTGGGTAATCGCGCCTACGGTTTTGCGGCGGCCTGCGAAGCGTATTTTGGTAAGCCCATTAAAGACATCACCATCGCCGAGGCCGCCATGCTGGCAGGCTTGCCCAAAGCGCCATCGGCCTATAACCCGATTAGCAACCCCAAACGCGCACGGGCGCGTCAGCTCTACATTTTGGAGCGTATGCAAGGGCAAGGCTTTATCACCACCGAGCAAATGGAAGCCGCCAAGCAAGAGCCTTTGCACCTCAAGCATGGTGGCATGCTGTCCGATGTACCGTCGGATTTTGTGGCTGAGATGGCGCGTCAGATGGTGCATACGCAGTACGGCGACGAGACCTATACGCGCGGTTTGAATGTCTACACCACCATCAAAGCCGAGCAGCAAGTGGCGGCGTACAAAGCGTTACGCGCGGGCATCATGGACTATGAACGCCGTCAGGTGTACCGTGGCCCCGAGGGGTTTGTCGAGCTATCCGATGACCCTGTGCAGTTAGCAGAAGACATCGTGGATGCCTTGCAAGACCATCCTGATAACGGTGACGTGTATGCCGCTGTGGTGCTCGATGTCAACCCCAAAAAAATTCTTGCTGAGCGCAGCAATGGTGAGCGCATTGAGATTGTGGGTGACGGGCTAAGACCCGCGCAGTCTGGCTTAGCGGCCAATGCCAGCGCCAAAATCAAAATCAAGCGCGGCGCGGTGATTCGGGTGATACAAAACGCGAAGAAGGGCTGGGACATCACCCAGCTGCCCGAAGTCGAGGGCGCTTTTGTTGCCATGAACCCCAAAGACGGCGCTATTTTGGCGCTGGTGGGTGGCTTTGATTTCGCTAAAAATAAATTCAATCACGTCACGCAGGCGTGGCGGCAACCGGGCTCTAGCTTTAAGCCATTTATTTATTCGGCAGCGCTCGAAAAAGGCTTTACGCCCGCCACCATCGTGAACGATGCGCCCTTGTTTTTTGATGCAGGCGTGACCGGCAGCCAAGCATGGGAGCCCAAAAATTACGACGGCAAATTTGAAGGCCCCATGACGCTTAGACGTGGTTTGGCGCTGTCCAAAAACATGGTGTCGATTCGCGTGTTGCAAGCTGCGGGGACGCAATTTGCGCAAGACTGGATTGCACACTTTGGCTTTGATCCGGCTAAACATCCGGCTTACCTCACGATGGCGCTGGGCGCGGGATCGGTCACGCCCATGCAAATGGCCTCAGCGTACTCGGTTTTTGCCAATGGAGGCTATTTGACTTCGCCGTGGTTGATTCAAAAAATCACCGACGAACGTGGCAAGGTTTTGGTGGAAGTACCGCCCGCCGTGGTGGATGAGTCGCAGCGCGCGATTGAAGCGCGCAATGCCTTCATGATGAGCTCGCTGTTGCAAGAGGTCACACGCTCAGGCACGGCAGCCAAGGCGCGTGTGCTGCTCAAGCGCGACGACATCTACGGCAAAACCGGGACGACCAACGACTCGCACGACGCATGGTTTGCGGGTTTCAACCCCAGCGTCACAGCGGTCACGTGGATCGGTTACGACACGCCTAAAAGTCTGGGTGACCGCGAGACCGGCGGCGGGCTGAGTTTGCCCGTATGGGTCAGCTTTATGCAAACGGCTTTGCGCGATGTGCCTAAAACCGAACTACAAGCCCCCGAGGGCACGGTCAACCGAGGCGGAGAATGGTTCTACGACGAGTTTGCCAAAAATGCGGGCGTGACCTCGTTGGGGTTGGATGGTAATAAAGATGCGACCAGTGCCGCAGGGGCGAGCGCAGCAGCAGCGCCTGCACCAGCGGTTAAGAGACCATCTGACGAGCAAGAGCGCAAGAGTATTTTGGACTTGTTTAGAAACTAAACGTCAGCGGCGTGCCTGCTTGCTCGCTGGCGTAGCGGGTGAGGTCAGCAAAGAGTTCGGTGGCTTGTTTGGTGTCGCGCCACGACCGGCTGGCTGGATCAAACTTGTAATGAAAACCGCCCGCTTTGGCGGCTAACCAAATTTCATGCAGCGGTTTTTGCAGGTTGATGATGATCTGGCTTTTGTTGGGGAAGGTCAGTGTGATCATGCCGCCCGTGCGTTGGTTGTCGATGTCGGCATCGGTGGTGTCGTTCAAGCTGTCGCAGCTGCGCTCAATGGCAGCAAGCGCCGCTTCTGCGTGGCTGAGGTAGTCTGTGTTTGAGAGCGCTGGAGCTAGGGTGGTGGTCATTACAATTTCCGTATGAAAAAAACAATTTTAGGTCTAGGCTGGATCGCAGCGCTTGCCTTGTGGCTGGTTGCTTGCGGACAAAAAGGTAATTTGTATTTACCCCAGCCTAAGCCCAGCGCAGCCGCTCCTTTATCCGCTCCCATTCCTGCGCCCGCAACCTCTTCTGCGCCCGCCCCATCCTCTGCACCTGCGCCGGCTTCTGTACCCATGCCAGCGCCCGTCTCTTCTTCAACATCTGCTCAATAAAAAAACATGACGTCTCTCTCTTCACTGCCCGGCAGCCCTTTTGTGGCTTATCACCATGATGTGCTGCACGTTGAGGGCATCGCGCTGGTCGAGCTGGCGCGCCAGCATCAAACGCCTCTGTTTGTCTATTCTCAAAACGCCATGCTATCAGCGCTGGCGGCGTATCAGCGCGGTTTTGCGGGGCGACAAGCACTGATTTGTTACGCCATGAAGGCCAACTCATCCCTGGCCGTGCTCCAGCTGTTTGCACAGCAGGGCTGTGGCTTTGATATTGTTTCGGGCGGTGAATTGGCGCGTGTGCTTGCGGCGGGAGCTGACCCCAAGAAGGTGATTTTTTCGGGGGTGGGCAAAACCCGTGCGGAGATGCGCGAAGCCTTAGCGGCGGGCATCTTGTGCTTTAACGTGGAGAGTCTTGCAGAGCTGGATGTGCTCCATGAGGTAGCGCTGCAAGCCGGTGCTATCGCGCCCATCAGCTTGCGCGTTAATCCCAATGTAGACCCCAAAACACATCCGTATATTTCGACCGGTCTGAAGGGCAATAAGTTTGGTATTGCGCATGAAGATGCACTGTCGGCTTATCGCTATGCCTCGTCGCTCAAGGGTTTGCGCGTGGTGGGAATTGACTGCCATATTGGCTCGCAGATCACCGAAGTCACGCCTTACTTGGATGCCATGGATCGCGTACTAGATTTAGTCAGCAGCATTGAGGCGGCAGGCATCGCGATTCATCACATCGATTTTGGCGGAGGCCTTGGCATTGATTACAACGGGGATACACCGCCTGCGGCTGATGCGCTGTGGCAGCAGTTGTTTGCCAAGATGGACGCACGCGGCTTTGGCAGCAAGCAAGTGATGATTGAGCCGGGGCGCTCGCTGGTGGGCAACGCCGGCGTGTGCGTGACCGAGGTGCTGTACACCAAGGTGTTGAACGATGCGCGAGCGCCCGCGCAAGGCGGAAAAAACTTCTGTATTGTGGATGCCGCCATGAACGACTTGCCCAGACCCGCCATGTATCAAGCCTTCCACGGCATCGTGCCCTGCAAGGCAAGTATGACAAGGCCTGCGGGCGAGGTGCCTATTCAAAACGCTCATGAACGCCTCTACGACGTGGTGGGGCCTGTGTGCGAAAGCGGCGACTGGCTGGGCAAAGATCGCTCTTTGGATGTGCAGGCAGGTGACTTGCTGGCGGTGCTGTCAACGGGCGCGTACTGCATGGCCATGGCGAGCAACTACAACAGCCGAGGCCGCGCCGCCGAAGTGCTGGTCAGCGGCGATAAAGCCGTCCTCATTCGCCAGCGCGAAACCGTACAAGACCAAATGCGGATGGAGCGGATGATTTAGCGCTCGAAAAGTCTGAGCTGCGGTTCAATGATGGCTTGAAAGGTTGGGCTACAGCTATGCCAATCAACCAAGTCCACCATGATGGGTAAATCAGAGTTTTCAAACGCTTCGCGTGCGCGGCCTAATTGATCCATAGTTGGTGGCGTGGATGCGCGGATCATCAAATCTAAATCCGAAAATTTTTTTGCTCTGCCCTGCGTCCTAGAACCATAGGCAAACACAGGGTAATTGGGCAAATACTCGCGTAGTAATTGCTGAACCGTTTGCAGTTGCTTGGCTTCAAGATCAATCATTGTTGGCCTCCATCACTGCAAGCGTTTTTAGCGCGACAGGTGTGAATACAAAGCTAGTTGCGAATACAGCCTCGGCAACTGACAAATCGTAAGTGTGTGATGTCTGATTGCGCGCCTTATGAAATCCCAACCATTGATCGACATCGTCAATCAAGCCCGCCTTAGCCGCGACGCGGTAAAGCTGGCGAATCGTGACCATGTCAACCTCGCCGCCCATCGGATTGAGCTCCAGCCAGCGCTTCATGAGTTTCCACGACTGCTCGTAAGCCACTTCAAAACTTTGAATCACGCCTGCCGTTACGGCTTCTTTCACGTCCTTAGGCAATCTTGCCCAAGATCCAGCATCACGTGTGATGGCTTGCGCTCTTTGAAGGGCGGCGAGCGAGTCTGTGAGGTGGCTGAGGTCGAGTGTCATAGTTTTGTAATGCGTGGTAACGTGCTTACCAAGACATCCTGACATGACAAGCTTCAAGATTACGAATATATAACTTCAAAAAAGTACTACTCCCATGTGAAAAACCAACGCTGAGAAGTTGACTACTTTGAAG
>CAZAIW010000077.1:0-9666 GCA_964485285.1 uncultured Burkholderiaceae bacterium
CCGCAAAAGATGCTTCAGGATTGCCCGCACTTAGTTTGGTAAATGCACCCCGAATGGCGGCTTCGAGATCAGCAGGGAAAGGCTGCGCCTGAACCATCGCGCGGATTTGACTTCCCACACTCGCCAACGCCCGTACATCGTCCGCATCAAGCGAGGCTAGCAAGCGATTAATTTTTTCATCTATGCCGCCATGCCCCAAAAAGGCACGAAACGCATGCGCTGTTGTCGCAAATCCTGTGGGAACCTGCACCCCAGTTGGAAGCTGCGAGATCATCTCACCAAGGCTTGCATTCTTACCGCCGACATATTCAACATCGCTGTTGCGCAATTGCTCAAAAGGGACAACCAAAGCCGTGGATTCAAAGAGTCGGGACATATTCAATACAGTCAAACAGTTGGGATAATGCACTATTGTAGGCAAGGCGCTCACAGGCACTTTGAATGCTTGCAGCGCGTCCGTGACCTCTACCGTCCCCTGCCGTACCCCATTTGATCGATTGACTAGCTTTTCACCCACCATGCCTTCACGCACCATTTTTTTCGTCTCCGATGGCACCGGTATCACTGCCGAAACTTTTGGTGGCGCAATCCTTGCACAATTCTCCCTTGACGCTCATCCCATCCGACTGCCGTTCATCGATACGATGGACAAAGCACATCAAGCCATCCGGCAAATCAACCACACCGCCGAACAAAGCGGATGCAAGCCCATCGTCTTTACAACACTTGTGAATATGCAGGTGCTGGCGACCCTACAAGCCGGATGCCAAAGCAGCTGCTTGCTGCTCGATATGTTTGGTACCTTCATCAGTCCGCTAGAAATCGAGTTGGGCGTTAAAAGTAACCACCGCATTGGTCGATTTAGCGATGTCAGCAAAAGCAAGGCTTATCACGACCGGATAGAGGCCATCAACTTTAGCCTTGCCCACGACGACGGACAAAGCCACAAAGACCTAGGGCAGTCGGATGTCATTTTGGTGGGCGTTAGTCGCAGCGGAAAAACCCCCACCTCGCTGTACTTGGCCATGCAATATGGACTCAAAGTCAGTAACTATCCACTTATCCCCGAAGATTTTGAACGGCAGCAATTACCGCCAGCCCTTGCGGTGCACAAACACAAAATTTTTGGACTCAGCATTGCGCCGGCGCGACTAAGCGAAATCCGTAATGAACGACGCCCGCACTCGCGGTACGCTGATTTGTCGAATTGTCAAACCGAAGTGGCTGATGCGGAGGCGATGATGCGCCGTGCGGGCATCCGGTGGCTATCGACCACCACCAAGTCCATCGAGGAAATTGCCACCACTATTTTGCAAGAAGTCAAGTCTGAGCGCCTCGGATATTGATTTGCAAATATAATTCTGCCCGCTGTCAACCAAAGCTTTTTGCTGCCGTTAGAGCACTACCTTTCAAATTTCTTGGAAGGATTTTTTAAGTAACGTTAATTAAGGAAACTCATCATGAACAAACTACTCGCTGCTTTGGTTGCTGGTCTCTTCGCTGCAACAACTTTCGCACAAGCTCCTGCGGCTAAACCAGCTGAAGCTGCTAAGCCAGCTGCTGCCGCACCAGCTGCCGCTGCTCCTGCTGCTGCTAAAGAAGACAAAGCTGCTGCTAAAGCAGAGAAAAAGCCTGCTAAAAAAGCTAAAGCAGAGAAAAAATCCGCTGACAAAGCTGCTGCTCCAGCTGCTGACAAAGCTGCCAAGTAATTCACTAGGCTCCAAAAGCCGCCACTCGCAAGAGTTGGCGGTTTTTTTTTCGCTATGGCTTATGATTGAAAAATGAAAAAATCATCGGTTTACTCGCTCCTCGCCGGACTGGCGTATGCAGTCGCATCGCTAGGCAGTTACGCACAAACACCGCAAACACAATTGCCCCGCATCCAGCTATCCGCTGGGATGTATCAAATTGATGCGCAAGTCGCGCAAAGTCCTGATCAACGTGAAATCGGACTCATGTTCCGCACACAAATGCCTGTAAATGAGGGCATGCTTTTTATTTTTGAGACACCCTCCAAGCAATGTTTTTGGATGAAAAATACGGTGCTGCCTCTGACGGCTGCCTTTCTTGCTGACGATGGCTCAATTGTCAATTTAGCCGATATGCAGCCACAAACAACCACCCCGCATTGCTCAGCCAAGCCGGTGCGTTATGTTTTGGAGATGAACCAAGGTTGGTTCGCGAAAAAAAGCATCAAAGCAGGTGTGAAACTCAAGGGTGATGTGTTCCAACCCTACAAATAGTCATTGATACTCAATCCCCCTAGAATCAGCCGGTTCGTTTTTATTTTTGCTTTTTAAGGAGACTCTCATGGGTGCAATTTTTCAATCGCTAGGACGTACCGTGCTTGCAGGCGCGGCCCTGTTGCTCGTCATCGTTTTACTGGCGGGTGGTGTCACCATGTCACACGCATGGGGCACATTTTTCGTGCGCTGGCTACACGTACTGTGCGGTGTGATGTGGATTGGCCTGCTTTGGTACTTTAACTTTGTGCAAATTCCATCCATGCCCAAAATTCCTGATGAGCAAAAACCCGCCGTCAGCAAAGTGATTGCTCCCACAGCGCTATTTTGGTTCCGCTGGGCGGCACTGGCTACTGTGGTGACAGGGCTGCTCGTCGCCTTGATGTCTAACTATTTGATGCAAGCATTGAGTCTGCAAAAACCATTTACCGCAATTGGTATTGGCATGTGGTTGGCTCTGATCATGGCGTTTAATGTTTGGTTTATTATTTGGCCCAACCAAAAGAAAGCCCTAGGCATTGTGACCGTTGAAGCTGCCGAAAAAGCCAAGGCCGCTAGAATGGCGATGCTGACATCGCGCTTTAACACCATGTTCTCGATCCCTATGCTGTTTTGCATGGTGGCTCAACAAAACGGCGGACTCTAATCTTTTTTAGTCCTACCCCCAATCAAAAGCCCCTCGCAGCTCTTAGGCTTGAGGGGCTTTTTCTATTTTGATTCACTTCAGCGGCTTTGCGCTAGTTGGCTAGTTGTTGAAAGCCGCGATCCCCGTCTGTGCCCGACCCAGAATAAGCGCATGAATATCGTGCGTCCCCTCGTAGGTATTGACCACCTCCAAATTAACCAAATGACGCGCAACACCAAACTCGTCACTGATTCCGTTACCCCCCATCATGTCACGCGCCAACCGGGCAACATCCAAAGCTTTACCGCAGGAGTTACGCTTCATGATCGACGTGATCTCCACACTCGCAGTGCCATCATCCTTCATGCGCCCCAAACGCAAACAGCCCTGCAAACCTAGCGTAATCTCCGTCTGCATATCCGCAAGTTTTTTCTGAATCAATTGATTGGCCGCAAGTGGACGTCCAAACTGTTGACGATCCAACACATACTGCCTCGCCCGCATCCAGCAATCCTCTGCCGCACCCAATGCGCCCCAAGCAATACCATAACGCGCCGAATCAAGACAGGTAAAAGGTCCCTTTAAACCTTCCACGCCGGGCAACAACTGAGCACTCTCAATCTCCACGCCATCCATCACAATTTCACCCGTTATTGAGGCACGTAGTCCAACCTTGCCATGTACAGCCGGCGCAGACAGCCCCTTCATACCCTTTTCCAAAATGAATCCCTTGATACGCCCATCAAACTCACCACCCACGCACTTGGCCCACACCACGAAAACATCGGCAATAGGTGAATTAGAAATCCACATCTTGTTACCTGTTAACACATACCCACCATCCACCGCCTTGGCGCGAGTCGCCATGGATGCAGGATCAGAGCCGTGATCAGGCTCCGTCAAACCAAAACAACCAATCCATTGACCTGCTGCGAGCTTAGGAAGGTACTTACTCTTTTGCGCCTGCGTTCCAAATGCGTTAATCGGAACCATCACCAAAGAACTCTGCACGCTCATCATCGAGCGATAACCCGAATCGACCCGCTCAATTTCGCGAGCAATCAAACCATAAGACACGTAATTCAACCCAGCACCGCCGTACTCTGGATCAATCGTCGCTCCCAGCAACCCAAGCTCGCCCATTTCACTAAAAATGGCGGGGTCTGTCTGCTCGTTGCGAAACGCCATCGTTACCCGAGGCAGCAACTTGCCTTGCGCGTACGCCCTTGCAGCATCGCGCACCATGCGCTCATCATCCGATAGCTGATCGTCCATGCGCAAGGGATCATCCCATTGAAAAGGTAATCGATTTGTTCTTGCCGTGCTCATAAAAAAAGACCTCGAAATAAATGTTGTTTGATAAACGCTCAATCATACGTGAGAGGCCGAGCATGGCTGGACTTCCCCCAGTTTCACGGACGGTTAAATGTCTCGGTTTGAGAGTAATCGCGCAGGGCTATCCACCGTGCTTGGCTGTGGTCAACTCAGCAAGCGCCCACTAGACGCGTAAAGCGAGTTGTCCATAGCTGCGAAGCACACGGTGGTTAACCCGACTGGTAACGGATATTGTTTTGCTGGCAACTTGCCACTCGCCCAATTCCTTTCAAAGTTAATAGGCGATTGGTAATCCAGCGCCGAATGCAGGCGGTGCGGGTTGTACCAAGCCTCAATCCATGTAAACACTGCATGACGCGCCTCGGTTTTAGTCTTCCACGAACGCCGCGCAATCAACTCACACTCCAGCGTCGCAAAGAAACTCTCAGCCATCGCGTTGTCGTACGCATCCTCCACCATGCCCATGCTGGGACGCACACCCATCTCCTTGCAGCGGTTGCCAAAGGCGATGCTGGTGTACTGACTGCCCTGATCCGAGTGATGAATCACATTGGCAGGCTTGCGCTGGCCAGTCGCCATCCTCAATGCATCTATCACTAAATCCGAGGTCATGCGCTCGCCAAACTGCCAGCCCACGACCTTGCGACTAAACACATCCGTCACCGCCGCAAGGTAGAGGAATCCTTGCCACGTCGGGATGTACGTCATGTCCGCCACCCAAAGCTGATCGACATCGGTTGCCGTGAATTGGCGCTTGACCAAATCTGGCGTGGTTTTATCTGGCGCGGGTTTGCGCGCTTTGTCGCGCGTGGTTGTGACCACGTAGCTGCGCCGCCTGCTCACGCCTTTGATTTGCGCCTCTTGCATCAAACGGGCAATGCGGTTTTGCCTACACGCTACCCCGCATTGCGCAATGCCGCACGGATGCGCAGCACACCGTAGGTTTCATCGCTCATGGCGCGTACTTCCTTGATTTGGTTCGTGAGCTCTGCGTTGGCGATGGCACGTTTGCACGGCAATCTGCCCACCCAGTCGTAGTAGCCGCTCTTGGAGATTTGTAGCGTTTGGCACATGACGCATAGGTTGAGGTCGGCCTGATTTGCTATGCACTAGCGCCTAGATGCGGTGTACATCGACACGCCGTTTCCTGCAAACCAGGCCGTAGCCTTTGGCAAGATGTCTCGCTCGACCAACAAGCGCTTGCTCTCGCGGCGCAGCGGCAGTAACTCCTCTCGCATATCGGGCTCCTTCTGTTGTATCGACAAAGTGTCCGTGAAATCGGGGGAACTTTAAGCTCCGGTTAGACCTCTAACCACTCTTTGCGGATGTATGCATCTTGGCGCAGGCTATCGGGCGTACCTTCAAAGACGATGGCTCCATGCCCCATGACCAAACAGCGATCCGAGATTTGCATCGCGATGGTGAGTTTTTGCTCAATCAGTAGTACCGATACGCCGCGCCGCTTCAGCTCTTGCAAGTACTGGGCGACCAACTCAACAATTTTGGGCGCTAGCCCCTCTGTCGGCTCATCGATGATGATGAGCTGTGGATCACCCATCAAGGTACGGCACAGCGTTAGCATCTGCTGTTCACCGCCTGAGAGTACGCCCGCCTCGGTGTGCTCGCGCTCTTTGAGGCGTGGGAACATTTGATACATATCGTCAAACGACCAGCGCGACTGCTTCACTCCATTTTTTTGGCCGAGTAGCAAGTTTTGGTGAACTGTCAGGTTTGGAAAAATATCGCGGTTTTCAGGAACGTAGCCGATACCTAGGTGAGCAATTTCAAAAGACTTCTTACCTAAAATTTCCTGATCGTTCCAGCGGATAGAGCCTGCTCCGTCGACCAACCCCATGATAGTTTTAGCCGTCGTGGAGCGTCCCGATCCATTGCGCCCAAGCAGCGAGACAATTTCACTTTTACCCACTTCAAAATGAACGCCATGCAAGACGTGACTTTTCCCGTAATAGGCGTGCAAGTTTTCGACTCGAAGCATCATGCTGCATGCCCTCCTTGTGCATCGGCCACAGCCGAACCCAGATAGGCCTCTTGCACCTTAGCGTTCGCCCGAACGGCATCCGGCGTGTCAAAGGCCAAAATTTCGCCATACACCACCACCGCAATGCGGTCGGCCAAGCCAAACACAACACCCATATCGTGCTCGACGGTGAGCAGCGTCTTACCAATCGTCACCTCTTTAATGAGCGAAATAAATCGCGTGGTTTCGCTTTTACTCATACCGGCTGTCGGCTCATCCAATAGCACGACGCTGGCACCCCCGCCAATGGTGATGCCAATCTCCAGCGCCCGCTGCTCGGCATACGTGAGATTCATTGCCAACACATCGCGTTTTTTGTCCAATCGAATCATCTCCATGAGTTCGGTCGCGCGATCATTGGCATCTTCTAAATTAGCTAAAAATTTGAAGAAAGTATATTTGTAGCCCAAACTCCAAAGAACAGCGCATCGCAAGTTTTCAAAGACACTGAGTTTGGGGAAGATATTGGTGATTTGAAAGCTGCGCGACAAGCCCAGTCGATTGATCTCGAAGGGCTTCTTTCCGTTGATACGAGCTCCGTTTAAATGCACCTCGCCGCTGCTCGGCTCAAACCGCCCACTGATCAAATTAAAAAGTGTCGATTTCCCCGCACCGTTGGGGCCAATAATGGCAACTCGCTCACCCGCTCGAACCGCTAAGTTACAACCGCGAATAATTTCTGTTTTTCCAAAACTTTTACGTAAATTTTTTAACTCTAAGGCATAAGCTACAGGAGATGCTGCTGTCATAGCAATGCCTCCCGACGTTTGATTTCTTTTTCTATGTCCACTTGGATTTCATCCCAGTCATGTTTATATTGGCGGCGCACCATTTCAAATAAACCTAAGCCCAACAACATGACGAAACAAGAGCCAACCCATGAGTTCAATCCTTTGGCATTCAAAGTCATATGTAAAAATTTAAGCTCGTCACCCACGGCAGCATTCAGCTGCAAGTGATAAATCATCTCAATCATTGCGGCAGCGCCCAAGAGCACCACCATCCCGGTGACAAACAAAGCCAAATAACTAACCCAAAGTTTGCGCAAAAAGCCAAATGCTGCCACACGTAGATTCATCATGACCAAACTGGCTACTCCGCCCGGCGCAAACATCACCATAAACAGAAAAACCAGCCCCAAATAGAGCAGCCATGCTTTTGTCAATTCGGAGAGCAGGACAAAAGCCAACACCATCAATATAGCGCCAATGATGGGGCCAAAAAAGAAAGTGGCACCACCCAAAAAGGTAAAGAGCAAATATGCACCGGAGCGATACCCACTGACCACTTCAGAAGTGACAATTTCAAAATTAAGTGCGGATAGTCCACCCGACACGCCAGCAAAAAATGCCGCTAGGATAAAAGCTATATAGCGCACAACCTGTGTGTTGTAACCTACAAATTCAACACGTTCAGGGTTGTCGCGCACGGCATTGAGCATCCTGCCAAGCGGCGTGCGAGTGAACGCAAACATAAGAGCTGTACAAATAAAGGTGTAAACAGCAATCAAGTAATAAAGCTGCACTTGAGGGCCAAATGTAATTCCCAAAGGTTTGCTGCCAGCAACGCGGTTGCCGTTGATACCGCCCTCCCCGCCAAAAAACTCGGGAAACATCAGCGACATCGCCCACACGAGTTCACCCACACCCATGGTAATCATGGCAAAGGGAGTCGCCGCCTTTTTGGTAGTAACCCAACCCAAAATAACAGCGACAAGTGCACCAAACAAGCCTCCCACAATAGGAATCAAGCTAACGGGCAATGGCACCGCGCCTTTGGTCACCATATTGAGTGTATGTATAGCCAAAAACGAGCCTAGTCCAGAATAGACAGCATGACCAAAACTGAGCATGCCGCCATGTCCTAAAAGCATGTTGTAGCTCAGGCAAACAATGATAGCAATCCCCATTTGTGAGAGCATCGTATGCGACAAGCTACTGGTAAACAGTAGGGGGGCAGCAATCAAGACCAAGGCAAACAGTGACCACACAATGATGCGACCAACATTCATGGGTTTAAATTCGTAACTCGGAATTGTAGAGTTTGGTGAGGTTATTTTCATGATCATGATCTACCTTAGCCTTCACGCGAACCCAATAATCCCTTGGGTCTAAAAATCAAAATTAAGACCAAAAAGAGAAACGGCAAAATGGGAGCGCATTGACTGATCTTGAGTTTCCATAGCGCGTAGCCAAAGGTCTCAGGTGTTACGTTCACACCGATCATTGCCAGACCGCTCATCAAAGAGCTATCAATCGCTACGGCAAAAGTTTGCACCACACCAATCAGCACCGAAGCTAAAAACGCCCCAGCTAAAGAACCCATGCCGCCCACAACGACAACCACAAAAATCACAGGCCCAACAGCTGCCGCCATACCCGGATCGGTAACAAAGGCATTACCACCAATCACACCTGCAAGCCCTGCAAGTGCAGCTCCACCACCAAACACCAGCATAAAAACACGCGGCACGTTATGCCCAAGCGTCTCTGCTGTCTCTGGATGTGTCAGCGCCGCTTGGATCACAAGGCCAATGCGCGTCTTTTTAATGAGTAAATACAAGGCAAGCAGCATTGCCAAGGCGATGAGCATCATGAAGGCTTTGTACTTGGGAAACTGGGTATCAAAAATGGTGAATAAGGCACCGTCCAAAAGTTGTGGAACGCGGTAATCAACCGAACTGCGCCCCCACACCAATTGGGTCAACTCCAAGATAATGTAGGACAAACCAAAAGTGATGAGAAGTTCTGGAACATGACCAAAAGCATGCACACGGCGCAAACAATACCTCTCAAAAGCCACACCAATCGCCCCAACCACAATGGGGGCAATAATGAGAGCTGGGAAATAGCCCACGACTTTGGTGATCGTATACGCGAAATAGGCTCCCAGCATATAAAACGAGGCATGTGCAAAATTGAGCACACCCATCATGCTAAAAATGAGCGTCAGTCCCGAACTCAGCATAAACAGCAAAAGTCCGTAACTTAAGCCATTTAAAAGCGATATGGTAAAAAATTCCATGGTGATCAAATGCCCCCCGATGAAATGGGAGGGGTTAGAGAAAAATTAAGCGGGACGCTTCATCTGACAGGATGTTGGCGTACTGGACACAAAAGGCTCAAACACACGCTCTGGAGCCCAAGTCATACCTGTTCCCTCAACATCGTAGGTGTTTTTAGCATCCTTCTTTTTCCACACCGTTGAGTAGAGCGTTTGTTGCAACTGATGATCAGCCGCACGCATCGTTATGTCACCGCTAAAACTCTTCACCGTCAACCCCTCGGCTGCCTTAGCGAATTTAACGGGATCAGTCGATCCAGCCTTAGCCATACCACCAGACAACACAGCGACTGCGTGTCCAATAGTCAGGGAGCTCATGTCGTCCTTGTGCTTAGCTTTAAAGTCATCCATCAATTTGCGCG
>CAZAIW010000078.1:0-9641 GCA_964485285.1 uncultured Burkholderiaceae bacterium
CATCGCCCAAGATGACTGCAAAGCCGGCTTCTTGTTTGATGGCTTTCCGCGCACCATCGCACAAGCCGAGGCCATGCGCACAGCAGGCGTCAAGCTGGACTACGTGCTAGAGATTGACGTGCCGTTTGAGGCCATCATCGAGCGCATGAGTGGTCGGCGCAGCCACGCCGCCAGCGGGCGCACGTATCACGTGACATTTAATCCCCCCAAAGTCGATGGCATTGATGATGTCACCGGCGAGCCACTCATCCAACGTGACGACGATAAACCCGAGACGGTGCAAAAACGCCTTGACGTGTACGCAGCACAGACACGCCCTTTGGTCGAGTACTACAGCAAATGGGCGGCCACCGATCCCAGCAGCGCTCCCCGGTACCGCGCCATTAGCGGCATGGGCAGCGTTGAAGACATTACCCAGCGTGCCATGACGGCGCTGGCTTAACGCTTTTTAAGGAGCTCAACATCATGGCTTTTCGTCTTGCGCGTATGCGTACTTTTCTTGCGGCTCTTGCCGCCCTCGCCACGGTTGCACTCAGCGGCTGTGGGTACAACGACTTTCAGCGTCTGGATGAGCAAACCAAATCAGCTTGGGCCGAGGTGCTGAACCAGTACCAGCGCCGCTCAGATTTAATCCCCAACATCGTGGCTTCTGTCAAAGGCGAGGCTGGGTTTGAGCAAGACACGCTGACCAAGGTCATTGAAGCGCGCTCCAAAGCCACCGCCATGCAAGTCTCGCCCGAAACTTTGAACGACCCCGAAGCCTTTAAGAAATTTCAAGCCGCGCAAAATGGACTAGGTGCAGCGCTCTCGCGCCTGATGGTGGTCAGCGAGAACTATCCGAACCTCAAAGCCAATGCCGCCTTTCATGACTTGCGAATCCAGTTGGAAGGCACAGAAAATCGCATCACCGTGGCGCGTAATCGCTTTATTGAAGCCGTGCAAAGCTACAACGTGCTCGCCCGCAGTTTCCCAACCAACCTCACCGCCATGGCGATGGGTTACTCGGTCAAGCCCAGCTTCACGGTTAACAACGAAGCTGAGATTTCAAAAGCACCCACGGTTAATTTTGAAAAAAAATAAAGCCACATCATCATGCTCACCTATCGCCCGCAGCGCCGCCTTTGGATCGGTTTTGCGGGTTTTTTAATGGCGCTTGTCGGCGCGGTTTTCGTTCCGTTTTTTGCCTTCGCACAAAGCGCTTTGCCCATCCCACCGCTCACGGCGCGGGTGATGGATCAAACCGGCACACTCACGCCGCCCCAGATTGCTCAGCTGTCCGCACAACTCAAAACAATGGAAGACACGCAAGGCGCACAAGTGGTGGTGCTCATGGTGCCCAGCACCCAGCCGGAAGATATTTTTAGCTACAGCAACCGCGTGGCCAATGCATGGAAGATCGGGCGCAAAGAGGTGGGCGATGGCGTGCTCATCGTCGTGGCAAAAAATGACCGCAAGCTGCGTATCGAGATTGCCAAATCACTCGAAGGCCCTATTCCCGATCTGGCTGCTAGCGACATCATCAACCAAGCCATCACACCCGCCTTCAAACAAGGCCAATACGCGCAAGGCTTGCAAGCGGGCATTACCCAGCTGGCAACGCGAATCGGTGGCGGCGATCCCAGCGTGCGCCCCCGCAAGGGCGATGCAGCTACAGCTGAACCACTTGAGCAGTCACCACTCGCCCTACTGGGCTTTGTGGGTTTTGCTATTTTGTTCATCTTGTCAGTTCGATTTTTTGGTTTTAGCAATACCGTTCTCATCTTGATGTCAGTGGCGCGTGGTGGAGGCAATGGCTCCAGCAACAACGGCGGCTTTGGATCGGGCGGCGGTGGCAATTTTGGTGGCGGCGGTGCCTCGGGGCGTTGGTGATGAAAAAACAAAACTTCCTACACATCGTGCTTGGCCTGATGCGCCATAGTTGGTACGGTTCGCGCCACGCCAAACGTGCCGTCCCGAAAGATGCCGCGCAGCGCTTGCAAGAAAAAATTCATGCCAGCGAACTCATGCACAGCGGACAAATCAGACTGTGCGTTGAAGCGGCTTTGCCGCTTGGCTACGTCTGGCAAGGGCTACCCATACGTCAACGTGCAGTTGACCTCTTTGGCCGTTTGCGTGTTTGGGATACCGCTCATAACAATGGTGTCCTGATTTACCTGCAACTGGCCGAGAGAAAAATTGAAATCGTCGCCGACCGTGGGCTGCATGTGCAAACCAGCGAGGCCACTTGGCAACCCATCATCAAGCATATGCAAACGGCTTTTCAAGCCCAGCGTTTTGAAGAGGGTCTGAGCCTAGCCATCGATCAAGTGAGCGCCTTGCTGGTACAACATTTCCCAAGCCAAGCAGCAGATGCCAACGAGTTGCCCGACGCACCCGTGATTCAATAAGTTTGCCGCGATTCGCTCAACGATTCGCTTTGCTTTTTGGTACCGAGCTGGCGTACAAACAAATCGCTGCTGCTGCTGCCACGTTCAGCGACTCTTGTCCCACTTGTGCGATTTGAACTTTGGTGGAAGCCTTATCCAGCAAAGACGCGCAGACACCCTGCCCTTCGTGTCCCATGATCCAAGCGCAAGGATGAGGGATGCTGTGAACCGCTTGTAGCTCGTGCAAGAGCTGACCCGCATGGACATCGGTTGCGAGCATAGGCACGCGCAATTCGATGTCAGATACGTTCAAGTCTTCCATGATGCGCAGCGAGAAATGCGCCCCCATCGCGGCTCGCACAACCTTGGGTGACCATAGCGCCGCCGTACCTTTGAGCGCCAGCACTTGGCTCACGCCAAACGCCGCTGCGCTGCGCAGCATCGAGCCTGCGTTGCCAGCATCTTGTACGCGATCCAGTACCAAGGTGTGCGCCGCTGGCTCTATCGCGTTCGCCTGCGTGGGTAGGCTCAGTACAAAGCCGATACCACCGCTAGAAGGCAGCTGGCTGAGGTGCTCAAACAGCAAATCTGGCACGACCACTACCTCGCAGCCCTTATCCATCAAGGCTTTCAGGCTAGAAGCTTCCAGCAAGTCCATTCCGTAAGGCTTAGCGGAGAGTGCCATGATCACTTTTTCTAGCTGTAGCCTCGTGGTGTGCTGCGCTTTTAAAAATGCGTCGCACAGGTGCTCGCCCTCGATCCAGATACGCTCCTCTTCCTTGTAGCGCGTATTGGTGTGCGCTAGGCGCTTGACCATTTTCATGAGCGCGTTATCGCGCGAGGTGATGGTTTGAATCTTCATGATGACGTAGACGGTAGCGCGTACATCCGAACCGGCGCAAAGCTGCGCCGATGTAGGGCCGTCGCACCATGCAGCCGCAGCGCCGCCATGTGACCAGCGGTGCCATAGCCTTTGTGCTTGGCAAAGCCAAACTCGGGGTACTCCCGATCAATGTGTTCGCACCAGCGGTCGCGCGTGACTTTGGCCAAGATGGAGGCCGCAGAAATAGCTGGCACCAGCGCATCGCCGCCCACAATGGCCTCAGCCAGCATGGGCAATGTGGGAACGCGGTTGCCATCAATCAGCACCCGCACGGGCGGCAGACGAAGCCCCTGCACGGCACGCTGCATGGCGAGCATGGTGGCTTGCAAGATGTTGAGCTCGTCAATCTCTTGCACACTGGCCTGCGCGACCGAGCAGCACAGCGCCTTGGCCATGATGGCATCGTAGAGCTTGTCACGCTGGCGTGCGGTCAGTTTTTTGGAGTCATTTAAGCCGGCAATCGGATGCAAGTCATCCAAGATGACGGCTGCCGCCACGACCGGGCCCGCCAAGGGGCCGCGTCCCGCCTCATCAACCCCCGCAACCAAGCCCGGCTTATCCCAAGCCAGCGATGGTTGGATCGGCAGCAGTGACGAAGTTTTGCGCGGTTTCATGAGGCTAAGGTTTGGGCAACGCTTTGGGCCGCTAAGCGCGGCGTATCGCGCAGCAGCTCGGCATGAAGTTGCGTGAAGCGATCGGCTACCCTCGCACGCGCGGCCGGGTCATCGAGCCACTGCTCTAGGCTTTGACACAGAGCTTGAGGCGTGGCTGCGTTTTGCAAAAATTCGGGCACCACAAATTCGCGGCACAAAATGTTAGGCAGACCCACCCACGCTTGATAGCGCTTGTTACGCATGAGCAGCCAGCTCAGTGCATTCATTTTGTAGGCGATCACCATGGGACGCTTAAACAGCGCCGCCTCTAGCGTGGCTGTACCGCTTGCAGCCAAAGCGACATCACAAGCCGCTAAGGCTAGGTGGGATTGGCCTTGCAGCACCTTGACCTGCTTGCGCTGCTCGGGATAAAGTGCGGATGCCAGTTGCGCCTCGATTTGGGTTTGCAACAAAGGCACGGCAGGCACTAAAACTTGAATGTGCGGACGCGCTTGCAGCAGCAACTGAATCGTTTGTGCAAACGTCGCGCCGATGTACGCCACTTCCGATGCGCGGCTGCCCGGTAGCACGGCCAGCACCGTATCGCCCGCCGCCACGCCGCATCGCTTGCGCGCCTCGACTGCGCCTGACACAAACGGAATCACGCTGGCCAGCGGATGCCCAACATAGCTAGCCGCTATGCCGTGCGCCGCGTAGAGTGCGGGTTCAAACGGAAAGATGCACAGCACATGATCCACGCTTTGCTTGATTTTGTGAATGCGCTCCCCGCGCCACGCCCAAATAGAGGGGCTGACAAATTGAATGGTTTTGATGCCTTGCTGTTTTAAATCACGCGCCAGATCAAGATTGAAATCGGGCGCATCCACGCCAATAAAAACATCGGGGGGATGTTGCAGGAGTTTGGCTTTGAGTTCACGCCGAATGCCCACAATCTCGCGGTAGTGGCGCAGCACCTCAACATAGCCACGCACGGCCAGTTTGTCGCTGCTCCACCACGCATCAAAGCCTCGCTCGGCCATGCGCGCACCGCCAATGCCAAAACTTTGAAGGTCGGGCCACTGAGCTTTTAAACCATCGAGTAACAGACCTGCAAGCAAGTCACCCGAGGTCTCACCAGCAACTAAGGCGATTCGCATAGCGCCCTTTATCTGCCGTGCTTAGCGGACGATGCCACGCTGGGCAGGCGTGCTGCGCAAGAAATCCAGCAATAACGCAATGTCGCGAGTTGCGCTAGGCGTGATGGTTTGTAGCGCCTCGATTTGTGCGCAAGCCGCGTCCAAGCTCAGATCGCTGCGATAAAGCAGTTTATGCATGGCCTTCACCGCTGCCACGCGCTCCGGGGTAAAGCCTCGGCGGCGCAGTCCTTCAAAGTTCATGGAGCGAGCCGCTGCGGGTTGACCTTGGCACATCACATAGGGCGGCAAGTCGGCAAACAGCAGCGAGCACATGGCCGTCATGGCATGAGCACCTAGTCTCACAAATTGATGCACCACCGTAAAGCCACCCAGAATCACCCAGTCACCAACTTCCACATGTCCGGCTAATTGCGAGTTGTTGGCAAAAATCGTGTTGTTGCCGACCTTGCAGTCATGCGCCACATGGACATAGGCCATGATCCAGTTATCACTACCGATCACCGTTTTGCCAATACCGTTAGAACGCGGGTTTTGTTCGGGCGTTGCCGTTCCGATGTTCAAGGTACAAAACTCGCGGATGGTGTTGCGATCCCCCATCACCAACTCGGTGTTTTCGCCCGCATATTTTTTATCTTGCGGGATTGCGCCTATCGAATTAAATTGGAAGATGTGGTTATCCCTGCCAATGGTGGTGTTGCCTTCAATCACGCAGTGCGCGCCAACGCGCGAGCCTTGGCCAATCTTGACCTGCGGGCCAATCACCGTGTACGCGCCTACGCTGACGCTGCTGTCCAGCTCGGCCTTGGGATCAATGATGGCGGTGGGATGAATCAAACTCGTCGTCATGCTTTTTTACTCGGCGATACGGCGCATCGTGCACATCAGGCTGGCTTCGACCACGAGGTCATCTTTCACAAACCCTTTGGCAATGAAGCGATAGATGCCGGCCTTCATGCGGTCTAACGTGACATCCAAAATGAGCTGATCACCCGGCTCCACGGGACGCTTGAAACGTGCGCCGTCAATGCCAGCAAAGTAGTACACGGTCTTGTCATCAATTTCATGCCCTACCGATTCAACCGTGAGGATGGCCGCAGCCTGCGCCAAAGCCTCTAGCATCAAAACGCCCGGCATCACCGGCCGATTGGGGAAGTGTCCCAAGAAAAACTGCTCGTTGATGGAGACATTTTTCACCGCCACAATGCGCTTGCCTTTGTCGAGTTCAAGCACGCGATCCACCAGCAAAATCGGATAACGATGCGGTAGTTTTTTGAGGATTTGGTGAATGTCCATGGTGGTATTTGACATCGTGTTCATTTCTTCTTTAGTGCGGGTTTTCTAATTGTTTCATGCGTTGGCGCAAGGCGTGCAGTTGCTTGAGTGTGGCAGCGTTCTTTTCCCATTGACGATTGTCATCTAACGGAAAAACGCCGGTGTAATTGCCAGCCTTAGCAATCGAGCGGGTCACCACGCTAGCGGCCGAAATGTGAACGTGATCGGCAAGGCTCAAATGACCCAAGACCACTGCGCCGCCGCCGATGGTGCAATGAGCGCCAATCACGGCGCTACCGGCCACACCCACGCAGCCAGCCATAGCCGTGTGTTTGCCAATGCGGACGTTGTGGCCGATTTGAATCAAGTTATCGAGCTTGACACCCTCCTCAATCACGGTATCTTCAAGAGCGCCACGGTCGATGCAAGTATTCGCGCCAATCTCGACACCATCGCCAATGCGCACGGCACCGAGTTGTTCGATCTTGATCCATTGCCCGCTGGTTTGATCAGGCGCAAAACCAAAACCATCGGCACCAATGACCACACCACTATGAACGATACAGTCCGCGCCAATCTGGCAACCATCGCCCACGGTGACACGGGACGCAATGCGAGTTCTCGCACCAATGACCGCGCCGGACTCGATGACGCACAAAGCACCGATAAACGCATCGTCAGCAATATGGGCGGTCGGCGCAATCACGGCGGAAGGGTGGATGCGGGGCGGTACAGGCACTTCGGTGTCCGCGCGAGTGTGATGTTTTTTCCACCACTGCGTCAGACGTGCGTAGTAAGCGTAGGGATCATCGGTAAGAATGACCGCTCCTTGGTAGCCTCTAAGCTGAGCGGCTTGCCAGTCTGCAGGCCTTGCGATCACGCATCCTGCACGGGTGCTGGCAAAGAGGGCGGCGTATTTAGCGGAGCTTAAAAAGGAAATGCCGTGCTCAGTCGCCTGATCCAGCGAGGCGATGGCGCTCACCCGTTGCGAGCTTGCGCCGCGTAGCTGTCCGCCTAAATCACTGACGATTTGACCAAGGGTAACATCACTTTTGCGCATTCAAAGCTTTAAGAACTTTGTCTGTGATGTCGTGCTTGGGGTGAATGTAGACCGCTTCTTGCAAGACAAGGTCATACTTTTCGGCCTCGGCGACTTGTTTGACAACACGGTTAGCACGCTCCAATACCTGCTGTAATTCTTCACTTTTACGAGCGTTCAGGTCTTCTTGAAATTCGCGGCGTTTGCGCTGGAAATCACGATCTTGTTCGAGTAATTGTTTTTGTCGCACGCTGCGCTGCGACTCCGATAGCGTGGGCGCATCACGGTCAAGCTTATCGGACAGCGCCTTGAGTGACTCGCCTTGCGAATTCAACTCTTTTTCACGTTTCAAAAACTCTTGTTCTAGTTTCGCCTGCGCCGTTTTCGCTGTGTTGGCTTCACGAAACACACGGTCGGTATTGACGAAACCAATTTTGAACTCTTGCGCCAAAGCCGAGCCAAAAAGCAGTAAAGAGGTTGCAGATGCGAGTAAAAGTTGTGTAGTGCGATTCATAAAAAGTCATTAAAAAGCTGTGCCCATTTGGAACTGGAAGCGCTCTATTCTATCGCCTGCAAAAACACGCACGGGACGCGCAATCGCAAATCGCAAAGGTCCCAGCGGCGATATCCAGCTCACACCCAAGCCGACCGAAGTCCGAAGTTTACTAAAGTCATAGGATTCGTTCTCGCCAAACACATTACCTGCGTCGTAAAAACCATAAAGACGCAAGGTGCGATCATTACCGGCTCCTGGAAAAGGGGTGTTAATTTCAGCATTCACGGTAAACTTTTTAGGCCCCCCAATGTAGGCACCGGACACGTCCCTAGGCCCTAGGCTGCTTTGCGCAAAGCCGCGTACCGAACCTAAGCCACCGGAGTAGAAATCTTTGAACACAGGGAACGGACGACCACCCAAACCGCGTCCCCAACCTAGCTCGGTATTAAACGCAAATGTGTATTGTTTGTTAATGGGCAGATATTTTTGGAACTGGTATGAGGTGCGTGTGTACTGTGCATCACCCGCCTTGGACAAATCGCTATTCAAGCGCTGGTAATGTCCCCTGCTGGGCACCAAAACACTGTCGCGATCATCACGCCCCCATCCGAGCGTTAAAGGATAGCTGCGGCTGGTATAGCCAAAGGTATCGGCATACGCTAAGTAGGACGCTGGAATACTGGTACCGGACTCAATTTGGATTTGCTCGGCACTCGCCCCCACAAACACACGATCCAGCTCTGTAAATGGAATGCCAAAGCGCAAGGCAAGACCTGTTGTGGTGAGCTGATAGTCGCCTCCCACCGTGGTGTAGGGGCGTGATCGGCGCTGGTACAACTCAACCGTGCGGGACACACCATCGGCCGTGAAATAAGGATCGGTTGTGTTGATCGAGTAGATGCGGTTGTATTTGCTGGTATTAACGTTGACACCCAAGAAGTGTCCGGTTCCAAAGGCATTGTCTTGCTGCACACCAAACTGCAAGGTCAACCCTTCGGAGCTTGAAACCCCCGCCCCTAGGGTCAAATTGCCGGTTGGCTTTTCGACAACCGCTAGGTTCAAATCGACTTGATCAGGCGATCCGGCCACCTCTTGCGTATCAATCCGCACCTCTTTGAAATAGCCCAAGCGATCCACCCGGTCGCGCGACAATTTAATTTTGTCTCCGTCATACCATGAGGATTCAAATTGACGAAACTCACGGCGAATCACTTCGTCTTTGGTCTTTGAATTGCCACTGATGTTGATTTGCCGAACCTGTGCTCGCCGCGCGGGATCGGCCAGCAAGTTCAGCTTCACACGCGCATTTTGTTTATCCACCTCGGGCACCGACTCCACTTGTGCAAAGGCATAACCAAACTTGCCAAACAAGTCAGTAAACGCTTTGGTGGTCACTGCAACCGTCTCGGCGTTGTAGGCTTGACCAACAGGAATCGTGATCAAGGACTTAAATTCGTCGTCCTTACCGAGGTAATTACCTTTGAGTTCAATGCCTGACACCACGTAGCGCAGCCCCTCGGTGATCGCAATGGTGATGTCAACTTGCTGCTTATCTGGCGAGAGTGCCACTTGCGTGGAGTCGATTTTGAACTCTAGGTAGCCACGCGCCAAGTAGTACGAGCGCAGCGCTTCCAAATCGGCATTGAATTTGGCTCGGGTATAGCGATCACTTTTGGTGTACCAACTCATGAATCCGGTTGTGTCTAAATCGAGCTCATTGCGCAAAGCGGTTTCGCTAAAAGCTTTATTGCCCACAATGCGCAAACTCTTAATTTTGGCAACTTCGCCTTCCACCACGGTGAGCGATGCATCCTGGAAATTAATGGGAAATGGAA
>CAZAIW010000079.1:0-2218 GCA_964485285.1 uncultured Burkholderiaceae bacterium
ACGCCCAAGAGTACGCACCAAGCCAGCGGGCAGCATCATGCCATCACTACGGGCGAGCACCTCAGCATGAGCGTGGGCGCGGGTCTTTTAATGGCCTCCAAAGCCGCGATCAGATTCTTTGCATACAAAGCCGGTCTCAAACTCGTAGCGGCCAGTGGCAGGGTTGAGCTAGAGGCGCAAAGCGGACAAATTCTGAGCACCTCGCAAAAGAAAACGAGCATCACCAGCACCAAAGAATCGATTCACCTGTCGGCCAAGCGCAAAGTGGTCATTAACGGTGCGGGCAGCTTTAGCACATGGGAAGCCAGCGGCATTACGCACGGCACTAAGGGGGTTTGGAAGGAACACGCGGATGCGAAAAACACGCCGCCGGGGCAGAGTTTGGCTCAGCATTTCAACGAAAGTCCTAAGCCGCGCAAATTTGATCAAGAGTTATTTGTTCATTACGTAAATGGCACGCCTGCCAAGGGTACCAAATTTCATGTCTTGCGCGATGACGGCGAAGTGAAAGGCGTTGCAGCAGGCAATGGCTCTATCAAAGTACAAAAGTCGGATGCGCCGGGCAATGTGCGTGTGCGAATTGGCAAAAACAAATGAAACCATTTCTGCACAAACATACAAGGACTAAAAATGGCAGATAAGAAAAAAGAAGTTCCATTTGTTGAGGGCTACGGTGGCTACCCCGAAGCGCATATACCGCTTACGGCAGTCTCGGACACCATGCGCCTCAAAGCATTGCTGCCCCAATACATCATCCCCATCATCCTGTTCCCGGGTGTGATGGGCACTAACTTGCGCATGAGCAAAGAGCGCCAACAAGCGCTTGAACGCAAAGACAACCGCGCTTGGCGGCCTGATGATTTGGGCGCAGGCGCTGTGTTTGGCAATAGTGAGAATTTTTCTAGGATGTCTAGGGACATGCCTGCTGACCGTCGCCAGCTCACGCTTGACCCTGAGACCACCGAAGTCGATCACTACCAAAGCTCGCTTGACCCCAGCAAGTTTGATGTGAGCGGTGGCTCGGACGTACGCCACGGTAATGTGCCCGATGGGCTGCAAGTGCCACCGCTCTTGGTGGACGACCCCGGATCGGCATGGCATACCAACACACTGACCAGCCCCGAGGCGCCCAAGACCGCTGCGCAAAAGGCACGCTGGCGCGGCTGGGGCGAAATGATGTTTGGCAGCTATGGCAAAGTGCTCCAAAGTATCGAGAAACAAATGAACAGCATCCGCAAGCCGGGCAGCGACAAGATCGACGCGATGTGGCTAGGCGGCTGGTTTAGCAGCGGCATTGGCGTTGCCGACATCGATCCCAAGACGTGGGCGAAAGAGGAAGCCAACCCCGCACCGCCTACGGACAAGCTCAGTGCCGATGAGATTAAGAAGCTAGGCAACGCGCGCTTTCCGGTTCACGCCATGGGCTACAACTGGCTAAAAAGCAACGCCGAGAGCGCCAAGGCGCAGGCCAAGCGGATTGGGGAGTTGCTCAAACATTACCGAGGTCTTTGCGAGGGCACCGAGATGAAGTGCCCAGGTGTCATCATCCTCACGCACAGCATGGGCGGCTTGGTGGCGCGGGCGCTTGTACACCCCAGCATTGGCGGGGCGCAGAAGGATGTGCTGGGCATCTACTTCAACGTTATGCCCACGCTGGGCGCGGGTACCGGTTACAAGCGGATGCGCGGCGGCATGGGTAGCGGTATTGTGGGCGATATTTTGGGGAACTCCGGGCAAAACGTCACGCCGGTGTTGGCCAATAGCCCTGCGGGGCTAGAGTTGCTGCCAATCGAGGCGTATGCCGACAGCTTTACCGATAAAGCGTGGCTGCGCGTTGAGGGCTGGGACAGCGCCGGCAACACCATTGCTGCGGCGTGGCCGGGTAAGGCGCAACTGAGTCATGCCGATCAAATGTGGTGGAACGTCTATAACCCGAGCAAGGGCTATCCCCCTAGCATGACGGAGAACATCAAGACGCAGAACACCGCCATGGACGACATCTACAGCCAAACTTGCAACGAGAACTGGTGGCGCTTGGTCAACCCGGAATGGATTGATCCGGCGCAGAAGTACAAGGATAAAGGCGGGATACCGAGAGCCTTAAAAGAATTAGAAAAGCGATTCAATGATGCTCGTGATTTCCATGTGCAAATTAAGGACACCATGGCCAAGAACAATCCGAAGCTGACGGACTTCATTGCTGAATGCCGCAAGACCG
>CAZAIW010000079.1:2228-9617 GCA_964485285.1 uncultured Burkholderiaceae bacterium
GCTACGTGAGTTACGGTGAAGACGAGCGGCAACTGGCATGGGGCGAGGTGGTCTACGCGCTACAAGGCACCTTGCCTAAAGAGGCCAACCCCGACCCGACCACGTGGCGCTTTGTATCCGATACGGGCAAGGGCGAGGTTACTGTTTCAAGCAACGGACGGGTCTTTAAGCTCAAGATAAAAGACCCGCAGGACAAGGGCGATGGCACGGTACCCGCCGCCGCATCAGCATCGTTTGCCAAACAAACCAATGGCGTGTTTGTGCAAAGCGGCTACGAGCACCAAGACAGTTACCAAGACACCGACATGGTGCTGCCCAGCACGCTGTACAGCATTTGCAAAATGCTGCTGAAGACCGAGCACTTTAAAAGTTAACCACCTACCCGCATAAAGGACAAACACCATGGACATCCATCAATTATTTGCCCACACCCGCGTGCTGTGTTTTGGGCGCTATGCCATTACCGTGCCCGAGGAGGCAGAGATTGAGTTTGCAGACGCTAAAACGGGTGGCGCTTTTACGACCTATCCCGAGCAAGCCGGCAAGATAGAGGCTATCCTTAGAGATAAATGGGAGAAAGTTGATCTGGCGAGTGTGAATAAACCGATTTTGATTCACAACATTAAAGACTCGCCCGTACAAGGCGCACGCTATATCTGGTACTACGGGAGCTCGGCAGGCAAAGAGTTAGATGTAGCTGATTTTTTCGCCCTTGTCCCTGCTGGCAAACATGCGTTTGGTTATGTCAACGGCAACACCCAAAACGATGGGTCTAGTTCCATGCAAAAAACCAATGCCAAGTTCGCCCAATTTGCTAAAGCGCTACGCGCCCGCGAGAACACCGACGTGCCCAAGGAGCCGGGTTACTGCATTGATCATGGGTTTGTGGCGGAGCAAACGTATCAGTACCAAGAGACGGTGAGCGTGGGGTTTTATTTTCCGAGCCTGCCCGATGTGCGCTTTAACGTGGAGTCCAATCAAATGGCTTATGACGGCTATAAGCCCGAAGACTACGCCGATCAACAACTACTTCGCCTAACGGAGTCTGCGCAAAAAAGGCAAGGCGGCAGTTATGGCTTTCATAGCCTTCGCACGGGCAAGCGGCAGCTCAAACACTGGACGGGGGAAGAGTCGCTACTAAAAGCAAAAAGCGGGAAGCAGGAGTTTGATTTCCAATGGTCTAACGTGAGTAAACCCGGCGGCGCACCCGCCAGCCCTGCGGTGCTGCGGGTCAGCCTACGCACAGGCGGCCAAACCAACCCACGTGAACCCAAACCCACACCACTTAAGAACGAGGAAGCGATAGCGCTGTTCGACAAGCTGTTAGAGGGCTTTAAGTACCGCGTGGCAGTACCCGGCGCACCCGCCAAGGCGGTCATGTTTCCATGAGTAATGCGATGACTATGAGCAACACCATGACAAGTAGCATAAGTCGCCGAAGCCTAATGGGCTGTGGCTTGGTGAGTAGCGTGCTAGGACTGGGGGCAATGGCTAGCACCATGCCTGCAAAGTTGCAGGCGCAACAAGAACAGTGGCAAGGCTGGCGCGATGATTACCGCGTGCCGCCTGCGCTTGAGTCGTTTTTGGTGCAGCAGTGGCGGCGCGAGTTGCACCCCTACGAATGCGTTCGTTTGATGGCGATCAACCAAGGCCAGCGCCTTGCAAGGCTGATACACCTGCGCCCCGATATCGTGATGCAAGAGGCCGAGCGCTTCGCTAGGCAAGTTTAAAACCATGCACACCTCTACAAGCCTCATCCCGTCTAGCTTTGCAGGCCATGCCGCCCGCAAGGCAGGTGGCGCTTGGCCTCTAGGCGAGGTGGCTGTCAAAAAATGCCCTTGGCAGGCTGCACTTACCAAGCCAAAGATGATGAAACGCCGCAGCTTCTTTAATCAACTCGTAGCGGCTTATCCTCAACTGCAAGGGGGTTGCGTATTCGAGATTGAGCTGGACATCAGTCAATTAAAAGGCCAAGCCCTTACAGACAGCGCCTTTGCCAGCTTTGTGTGGGTAGTCAAACTAACCGAAGGCGAAGCAAATGCATCGGGCGGTATCTTCAAAAAAGACCAAGTCGTTCACTATCAAGACTACGCGCTGCATAGCTACTTCCAAAGTCAAATTGCCAACCGTGCGCACATTGGGAAAGTCAACATGCGCAGCCACCAAGCGCAGCTTAAAACTGCCGCCAGCTGCGGCTGGTACGCCGAGCAAACCGACCGCGACGTCAGCGCTTGGCATCCCGTGCGCAAACTCAAAGCAGACACACCACTGAAGTTTGGGCACCTCACCGATGTGCACGTCAACGTGCGCCAAGCCGCCATGCAAACAAGCCTTGTGCAATTGTTGCCGACCGAGGCAGGCGCGGGTGATCTATCCGTGCCCTATGCGCACAAAAAAATCACCAACTGCTACATGGCACTGGCAGAGTTATTTGAGAGCATGAAAGCCGGTGGAGCCGATGCCATCTTGCTCACGGGTGACTTGATCGACTTCAACAAAAACCTTGTTCCAGATCAAGCCGGCTCCACTATCGCCAGCCAGTGGAAGGCGTTTAATGTGCTGCTCAACGTTGAGAACCGCAGCATCTACAAGCGCGGGATGGATGACCTGCTCGTCTTCACCCTGATCCGAAACGCCTACGTCAACCAAAATATGCCGGTGTTTATGAGCACAGGCAACCACGAGGCCTACAGCATGCCCTACGGCATCAGCCCAAGAGCAGAGGTTAATCCTCGGGGCTGGGCAGCCAAACTCAAAGACTTAGAGCAAGAGTCTGATGCGGTAGCTCTCAAAAAACACCGCCAACAACTCGAAGAGGCGAGTGAATTTTTTGTTAACAAGGCCAATGCCGGCATCCCCGCAGACCACAACTTGACCATCTACGAGGCCACACTCATCTACGGCCCTACCTACGCGCAGGTCTACACCACACAAAACCATCAAAGCATCAACTACGACTGGTTTAGCGCCGCTTTTTGTCCACTAGAGAACTATGTGATGCCGCTGGGAGCGGATAGTGACAAAGCCGATGCCAAAGCCATTCAAGCCATGACCGTTCTGGGCTGGGGACAAACCGAGCGCTACATGAAAGGGATGACCAACGCGGCGACCGTCGGTGCCGATCAACGCGGCGTGGGTTTTTTGCCCTATGCGATCCAGTCCATCAGCGCCAATCAATTAACGCTCTTGGATACCGCCAAGGCCATCAGAAAAGCAGGCGCTGCCAGCAGCTTAGTAGCCTCGCACTTCACCATCATCAATTACGACCTTAAGCACACCTTGCAAGAAAAGGGCGGTTTTGTGGCGCGAGATGCGATAGAGACCGACTACACAACCGTGCGGGAAACCTCCGCGCAGTACAACACCTTTAACTACGGCGCAGCCGAGCTAAGAGTTAAAACCTACCTGCGCGAGCACACCAATCAAGCAGGCGGAGTGGACTGGCACTTGTCAGGACACAGCCACCGGGCGCAAGTCTTCAAGCTGAGCGGCACCGATACAGGCAAAGTGCGCACCATCCCCAGCGGTGGGCTGCACGGCTTTGACCCCGGGGCTGGTGCAGCAGGCACACTAGCAGCGGCGGGCAGCGGCACCACCCACTTTATTGTTAGTAGCAGCGGCGGCCCCATAGGCGTACAAAACTGGGGCGGCGAGCTAGCGGGCTGGACACTGCGCCCGCCTAGTGGGAGCTTGCTCGATACAAGCGCGAGTAAGGTCAGCCAGATCAAAGCCGCGTCGGCCAGAGCCACACCGCGCCTGTGCGTAGCGCTGGACTATGTGGTGCTCAGTGGTCGGGGTATGGGCGTGGGCATCCCTGATAACGAGATTGGCGCTTCCGCTCAAAGCAAAAGCGGCAAGACCTTTAACCCTAGGCTCAATCTGACAATAGGGGGCGCACTCAAAGCGCGTACCGATTGTTTGGATTTGAGCAAGATCATACTGTGGGTGTTTAGTAGTTCAGAAGGTAGAGATGAGAACGGTAAAAAAGTCGCCCTTAAAAATTTCACAGCCGTTCCCTGCACCAGCGACGGCAAGAGTTTGGTGGTGAGCGATGCGCAGGCCGTGCAAGCGGCGCTAGGAAAAGATGGCACAACCCAGTGCGCGTTTTTAAGTATCGGACTGAAAAAACCAGATGCCGCTTGGGCTCAAGATATGAGCGCAGACGACCCTTGGTTTTTTCCGGTGGAAGTTGGGCTGAGCATGGCAGATTCCACTTGGTTTTCTTATATCGAAAGGCCATCCAGCGAGTTGGGCGAGGTGCCGAATTGGAAGTTTTGGAGTGAGAGTTTTTCAACAATTTATCCAAACCCAAAAAAAATTATCAATCCAAATAACGAAGTTAAAGACGAATGAAACGCCGCAACTTTATTAACCGATTAACCATTGCATTAACCGCTGCCATAACCCCTTGGACACACGCCATGAGTAAACCCAACATCAAAGAATTTAAGAAAGAGTTTGCCTACCTAAGCGACCCTGCGCTACGAGCCAAAGAAACCAACGACGCGGTGCTCACGATTACGGGTGCCGAGATTAGCGGCGTGAAGTTTGGAGAAGGACTGCACTGGCGCAATGTTCACTTTGTGAACTGCGACTTTGCAGGTGCCTACGAAGTCAGAGCTGCTATGACGGCCGCCAAATTTACCGACTGCAGATTTGCTGGCATCTTTAACTTTGGGACGCTCACCAATGTGCAGTTTTTAAGGTGTAAGGCGGGGGGGCATACTTTTATTGGTGGTAATTCCAAAAGCAAACAAGTTTCATACGTGGAATGTCAATTTGATGGGGGGGATGACAACCGCAATAACTGGGGTGGTTTCGGTACGTATGGCGAATCACACTTCTTGCGATGCAAATTTAAACAAAGTGACATTTCGGGTGACGTTATGTTGACCCTTGTTGATTGCGATTTTGAGAATGTTGATGCGAGCGTTGGGGATCAGGCAGAAGCGTCGCACGTCCTTATCGATAACTGTCGCTTTAAAGGTGTGCTTAATTTGAAAGCCGCCACCATCCAAACGCTGACGATCAAAAACACGACCTTTGACACGATAGACCTGACCAACGCGACGGTGAAGGGTGATGTTTTGATAGAAAAGGTGCGGGGGAAGGTTTTGATGGCTGTGATGGATGGCATTCAAAATTTAACGGTACGCGACAGCGAGTTTGCAGGAGACGGCGTAACAAGTTTTGATTTTGGAACAGCACAAGGTGCTACGACCGTCTTTGAGCGAGTGAAGTTTGGAAAAACAAGCAAACCAGCATCCTTCAACTCAGGGCTTAAAAATAAACCCGCACAGTCTGTGCTGATTAACGACTGTAGAGGTGAGAACCTTGATATTTCATACATGAGTACAGCAATGCTGTACTTGAATGACTGCAAATTTGATCGCATCAATTTGTCAAATAGTCGCATCGGCAAATTGCAAATAACGGGCACCGAGATACGTGTTCAATTTAACGCCACAAACACGCAAGTTCAAGAAGAGCAAATTGGCTTACCACGCAGTGGCGGGGTGCTGGGGCGTACCGATTTACTAGAGGGTTCCAACCTCAAGTTTGGGCAGCGCTGAGCATCTAAACAAGCACTTTAAAACTATGCACACCTCTACAAGCCTCACCCCGTCTACCTTTGCAGGCCATGCCGCCCGCAAGGCAGGCGGCGCTTGGCCTCTAGGCGAGGTGGCTGTTAAAAAATGCCCTTGGCAGGCCGCACTTACCAAGCCAAAGATGATGAAACGCCGCAGCTTCTTTAACCAACTCGTAGCGGCATTCGCAGCGACCGTCCCCCCTTGGACATACGCCATGAGTAAACCCAACATCAAAGAATTTAAGAAAGAGTTTGCCTACCTAAGCGACCCTGCGCTACGAGCCAAAGAAACCAACGACGCGGTGCTCACGATTACGGGTGCCGAGATTAGCGGCGTGAAGTTTGGAGAAGGACTGCACTGGCGCAATGTTCACTTTGTGAACTGCGACTTTGCAGGTGCCTACGAAGTCAGAGCTGCTATGACGGCCGCCAAATTTACCGACTGCAGATTTGCTGGCATCTTTAACTTTGGGACGCTCACCAATGTGCAGTTTTTAAGGTGTAAGGCGGGTGGAAAAACGGGAGTTGTGGGGAGTACAGAAAGCAAAGAAGTCGCTTTTGTTGAATGCTCGTTTGACGGAGCAAGCACCAATACAAATGACTGGGGCGGTTTTGGTACGTGGGGCGAAACCAGTTTTGTTCGCTGCAAGTTTAAGCAGGCACGCATTATCAGTGAGACCAAACATACCATCGTCGATTGTGATTTTGATTCAGTGAAGATGGGCATTAGCCATGATGGTGGAGGATCGCACGTCCTTATCGACAACTGTCGCTTTAAGGGTGTGATTGATATTCGGCCCGCCACCATCCAAACGCTGACGATCAAAAACACGACCTTTGACACGATAGACCTGACCAACGCGACGGTGAAGGGTGATGTTTTGATAGAAAAGGTGCGGGGGAAGGTGTTGAGGGCGTGGGTTAAAGGCGCTGGCAAAAATGTCACGATCAAAGACAGTGAGTTTGCTGGTGATGGAACGCGCTCTATTTCGTTTGCATCGCCATTTGCTAAGCGGCTTGTGGTTGATAACGTGAAGTGTGGTGCCACCACAAACAAAGCATCAATTGACATTGGTCAAATTGGTGATGGCAAAGACAATCCGCCCGCTGTAGCAGAGTTGGTTCAATTCACTAATTGCAACTTCCAAAATTTTGACTTGAGCTACTCCAACACCGCGCTGCTGCGAGTGATGGACTCCAAGTTTGAGCGCTTGGACATCAGCAATAGTCGCATCGGCAAATTGCAAATAACGGGCACCGAGATACGTGTTCAATTTAACGCCACAAACACGCAAGTTCAAGAAGAGCAAATTGGCTTACCGCGCAGTGGCGGGGTGCTGGGGCGCACCGATTTACTAGAAGGCTCCAACCTCAAGTTTGGGCAGCGCTGAGCATCTAAACAAGCACTTTAAAACCATGCACACCTCTACAAGCCTCATCCCGTCTAGCTTTGCAGGCCATGCCGCCCGCAAGGCAGGCGGCGCTTGGCCTCTAGGTGAGGTGCTTATTCAATTGACCTAATGGGAAGCACGAAATGGGCAAAAAAATCATTGTTGTTGGCGATAGCACCGATCACGGCGGGGTGGTGATCAGTGGTGATGCCACGCGCACGATTGGTGGTAAGGCGATTGCGCGTCTGGGGGACAACGTGATGTGTCCTTTGCTGTACCCGAATAAGGCTCCGCATGGTGTCAATCCGATTGTGGAGGGCGAGTCTTCGTATTTGGTCAATGGCATCCCGGTGGCTTTGGAGGGTCACAAGACGGCTTGTGGTTGTGCGTTGATTGGCAGTGTGGCGG
>CAZAIW010000080.1:0-9613 GCA_964485285.1 uncultured Burkholderiaceae bacterium
GATCCAAGCCCTGCAACGACCTTCGCGCATTTGGACTCCACCGTGGTGCTCTCTCGTGATATTGCCGCCTTGGGTATTTATCCTGCGGTTGATCCACTCGACTCAACCAGCCGTCAGCTTGATCCGCTCGTGGTCGGTGAGGAACATTACAGCACGGCACGCGCGGTTCAAGGTACCTTGCAGCGTTACAAAGAGCTGCGCGACATCATTGCCATTTTGGGCATGGACGAGTTGGCACCAGAAGACAAGTTGGCCGTGGCGCGTGCTCGTAAGATTCAACGTTTCTTGTCGCAGCCCTTCCATGTGGCGGAAGTGTTCACTGGCACGGCTGGTAAATACGTCACTTTGGCCGAGACCATTCGCGGCTTCAAAATGATCGTGAGCGGCGAGTGCGACCATATGCCAGAGCAGGCGTTCTACATGGTTGGAACGATTGACGAAGCCATTGAAAAAGCTAAAAAAGTCTAACGAATTTGCGGGACTGAGTCTTATCTCGGTCTTCAACTGATTGGGGAATTTATGAACACGATTCACGTTGATGTGGTTTCTGCTGAGGAGTCCATTTATTCGGGTGAAGCAACCTTTGTTGCCTTGCCCGGTGAGGCCGGCGAGCTCGGCATCAAGCCACGTCATACGCCGTTGATCACACGCATTCGTCCTGGCTCGGTGCGCATTGAAACCGCGGATGGCGGTGAGGAGTTCATCTTCGTTGCGGGCGGCATGCTAGAGGTTCAACCTCACTGCGTGACGGTGCTATCCGATACGGCGGTTCGTGGCAAAGACCTCGATGAAGAAAAGGCCAACACGGCCAAGCGCGTGGCTGAAGAAGCTTTGAAAAATGCCAAGAGTGAAGTTGACTTGGCGGTCGCGCAATCGGAGCTGATGGTGCTGGCTGCACAGTTGGCTGCGCTACGCAAGTATCGCGATAAAAAGTAAGGCTGATGGCTGGCGTGTGGGTGCGTTGGCCTAGCTTAGCCAGCGATAATCTAGCGATCCATGTTAGATGATCGCGCCAAACTCTTACTTCAAACGCTAGTCGAGCGCTACATTGCCGATGGCACGCCCGTCGGTTCGCGCACGCTGTCTAAATCAACCGGACTGGAGCTATCGGCTGCGACCATCCGCAACGTGATGGCCGACTTAGAAGACCTTGGACTCATTGTGAGTCCGCATACATCGGCAGGTCGTATCCCGACACCAAGAGGTTACCGCTTGTTTGTGGACTCCATGCTCACCGTGCAGCAAGAAGCTTTGTCTGATGTGCCGCCTCAGCTGATCGCCGAGCAGCCGCAAAAAGTGATAGCCAATGCCGCGCAGTTGCTGTCGAACTTGTCGCAATTTGTAGGTGTTGTTTTGGCACCCAAACGCAGCAGCATTTTTAAGCACATCGAATTTTTGCGACTGTCAGACAAGCGCTACTTAGTCATTATTGTTGCCCCCGATGGCGACGTACAAAATCGCGTGATTTTTACGCCCAGCGACTACACGCAAAGTCAACTGACGGAGGCTTCCAACTTTCTAAATGCCCACTACGCTGGACTAGAAATTGTTCAGGTGCGAGAGCAGTTAAAAGGTGAATTGCAATCCTTGCAAAGCGAGATCGCCAGTTTGATGCAAGTGGCCGTGCAGGCCACCTCAGACGCGATGAGTCACCCCGTTGATGAGGTCGTGATCTCGGGCGAGCGAAACTTACTCTCCGTTTCCGACTTTGCGGGTGACATGAATCAACTTCGGCGCGCTTTTGATTTGTTTGAACAAAAAACCCAGTTACTCCATCTGCTTGACACCTCCGCACAGGCGCAGGGTGTGCGCATCTACATCGGCGGAGAGAGTCATACCGTGCCCTTTGAAGAGCTCTCCGTGGTGAGCGCTCCCTATCAAATAGATGGCCGAATTGTTGGAACGCTGGGTGTCATTGGACCGACCCGTATGCCTTACGAACGCATGATTCGGATTGTGGACATCACCTCAAAATTAGTCAGTAACGCACTGAGTCACCAAAAATAAACCACTGAAGCCATGGATATGCAACTCGACCCCCACATCTTTAAAGCCTACGATATTCGCGGCGTGACCCCCACATCCCTTAATCCAGAGGTGGCTCGCCGCCTAGGCCGTGCGTTTGGCACGCATGCCATCAAGCAGGGCGAGCGTATCGTTGCTGTTGGGCGCGATGGGCGGCTATCCGGTAGGGCACTGCTACAAGCCTTGATTCATGGGCTTTGCGAGGCAGGCGTTGATGTGATCGATGTCGGGATGGTGACCACGCCCATGCTGTACTTTGCGGCTTCAGGCGAGGTGGATGCCCTGTGCCGCAGTGGCATACAAATCACAGGAAGCCACAACCCGCGTGACTACAACGGTTTCAAAATGGTGCTGGGCGGACGAGCCATTTATGGCGAGGAAATTCAAACGCTACGCCGCATGATGGAAGAGCCCGATTGGGGTGTTTTTGTTACGGGTCGTAGCCGGCAAGTCAATATCGGCGAGGCTTACCGCGAGCGCATCGTGCAGGGCATCAAGCTCAAGCGTCCCATGAAGATCGTTGTTGATTCAGGCAACGGTGTGGCAGGCGCGAGTGCACCAGACATTTTTCGTGCGCTGGGCTGCGAGGTCACCGAGCTGTTTAGTCAAGTCAATGGGCACTTCCCGAATCACCACCCCGACCCCAGTAAGCCCGAGAATTTACGCGATTTGATCGCAGCGCTGCAAACCAGCGATGCCGAGCTCGGCCTTGCATTTGATGGTGATGGTGACCGCCTTGGCATTGTTACCAAGGACGGACAGACGATCTACCCCGACAGGCAAATGATGCTGTTTGCCAAAGACGTTTTGTCGCGTGTGCCCGGCAGCACCATCTTGTTTGATGTGAAATGTAGCCAGCGCCTAGCGCCGGCCATCGAAGCGGATGGCGGACGAGCACTCATGTTTAAGACTGGGCATTCGCTGATCAAAGCCAAGATGAAAGAAATCGATGCTGCTGCGCAAAGCCTTGTTGATCAAGGGCTGACGAAGGATGCCTCGTTTGCCATGCTGGGCGGCGAGATGAGTGGTCACATCTTCTTTAAAGAACGCTGGTACGGTTTCGATGATGGCACTTACGCGGGCGCACGCCTCTTAGAGATATTGAGTGCCTGCTCCGTCAGCGCGGGTGGCACGTCAGCTAGCGACGTGCTGAACGCCTTACCCACCAGTTTTTCAACGCCCGAGCTTAACGTGGCGTGTGCAGAAGGTGAGCCGCCTCAGCTCATTGCACAGCTGCAAACGTTGGCGAGTAGCTACGCACCATTTGCCCATGCCAAGATCAACGCCATCGATGGCTTGCGCGTGGATTGGAGCGATGGCTTTGGACTGATCCGCGCGTCCAATACCACGCCGGTCTTGGTGTTGCGCTTTGAGGGGCATACCGAAGCCGCTTTGCACCGCATCGAGGCAGACATGATGCGACTCCTAAAAACCGTGAAGACCGATGTGAGCTTTGCGGCAGGGCATTAAGTGCTTGCACAACATCGGAACAGCAGGTGTACGGGCGCATGAACATCTTGATCGTCAAACTCTCATCGCTGGGTGATGTGGTGCAGACCCTGCCTGTGGTGGCCGATCTATTGGCGGCGCATCCAGATGCGCGCATCGATTGGGTGGTCGAGGAAGCTTTCGCACCGCTGGTGGCGCGCGTTGTGGGCATCCGCCGCGTGGTTCCGGTAGCGCTACGGCGCTGGCGGCGCTCGTGGTTTTCGCGTACGACGCGGGATGAACGCAGGCGCTTTCGCGCTGTGCTGCGCACCACCTCCTACGATGTGGTCATCGACTGCCAAGGACTCATCAAATCGGCGCTCATCGCCCGCACCGCACGCCTTGCGCCCAGGGGCTTGCGCGGCAGTTTCGCCAACAAAAGCGACGCTTGCAGTTACGAGTGGCCGGTTCGTTTTTTACTACCCAACAACCAAGTCATGCCCACTCGCATGCATGCGGTGGCGCGTACGCGCTTGCTGGCGGCCAAGCTGCTGGGCTATGCGCCGCAGCATGATACATCTCAGGACGCCGCCCGCGTGGCCTTTAGCGGTTTGCCCGCGCGTGCGACTACTTTGGTTCCTGCGCTTGCCCCTACCCAGCGCATCATGTTTGCACACGGGACAACGCGCATGGACAACGAGTGGTCGGTGCCAAACTGGTGCCAGCTGGCGCACAAGCTGCAAGAGCAGCAAGCCTGCACGTTTGTTTTGCCTCACGCCAGCGTGCGTGAGCAAGCCGTGTGCGAGGCGGTCAAAGCACAGCTGGGCGACTGTGCTGAGATATTGCCGCGCATGGATTTAGCGCAATTGCTAGATGCGATGGCGGCGTGCGATGGTGTGATTGGCGTGGACTCTGGACTCTCGCACCTCGCGGTCGCGCTGGGTTTGCCGCATGTCCAAATTTTTAGCCAAGACCGCGCTTGGCGTGCGGGGCCTTTGCCCGTGGGTCAGGGCGGTGTGCCGCATCAAGTGGCGATAGGCGGCACGTTTGTGCCTAGCCCCGAACAAGTACACCAAGCATGGCTTGGCCTCACCAAGGATTGACGATGCTGCTGGCGCTTTACTCTTTTATTGTCTGGTTGATGCAGCCGTTGGTGCTGCGCAAAGCCTTGCATCGCGCGGCTTTGGAGCCTTTGTATGCCGAACGCATGGGCGAGCGACTGGGGCACTACCGCATGTTTACGCCAGACCCTTCTCGTCCCTTGGTGTGGCTGCATGCGGTGTCGCTGGGCGAGGTGCGTGCCGCCGCCATCTTGCTCAAAGAGCTTCGACTGGCCATGCCTACCATGCGCTTATTACTTACCAACGGCACTGCAACGGGACGTGCCGAGGGTGCCAAACTCCTGCAAGCGGGCGATGTTCAGGTGTGGCAGCCGTGGGATACCCAGTTTGCGACGCAGCAGTTTTTTGCGCACTTCAAGCCCGCGCTGGGGGTGCTCATAGAGACCGAAGTGTGGCCCAATTTAATAGCCAGCGCCCATGCGGCGGGTGTTCCCATCGTGTTGGCCAACGCGCGGATGAGCGAGAAGTCCTGCCAGCAGGCGCTTAAGTGGAAGTGGTTATCAAGACCCGCCTATGCGGCCTTGACGCAGGTGTATGCGCAAACGCAGGAGGATGCCAAGCGACTCGAGCTGCTGGGTGCAAAGGTCAGCGGAGTCTTCGGTAATGTGAAGTTCGACATCACGCCAAACGAAGAGCAACTCACGCAGGCCAAGCTCGTGCGCAGCTCGCTAGGCAAGCCGCTTATTTTGTTTGCAAGCTCGCGCGAAGGCGAAGAGGCGACTTTCTTGCAAGCGCTGAGCACCTTGCCTGAGGCACAGCGTGACAGCGTTCATTGGCTCATCGTGCCGCGCCATCCGCAGCGCTTTGACGAGGTTGCTGGCTTGATAGAAGCGGCGGGTTACGCCGTGCTGCGCCGTCATGCGTGGGGTAGTGGTGCGCTGAGGCAACAGGCTTCGCCGTTTGAGGGGGCATCCCATGCGATTGGTTTGGGCGATAGTCTTGGCGAGATGGCGCTGTACGGCGGCTTGGCTGATGTGGCGCTGCTGGGCGGTAGTTTCGAGCAGCTGGGCGGTCAAAATTTGATTGAGCTTTTGGCGTGTGGTTGTCCGGTTGTGATGGGGCCTCATACCTTCAATTTTTCAGAGGCGGCATCCTTGGCGGCCAAGTCTGGTGTGGCTTTCAGGGTCGATGATCTTGCAAGCGCCATCCTACAAGGCTTAGAGCGATGCACTCAAAATAAAACGCTCTCTAAACAGGCCGTTGACTTTGTGGCGCAGCACCGAGGCGCGGCTGCTAGAAGCGCTGCTGCGATTCAAAAAATGCTGGCTTGATTACTGGATCAGCAAAGCGTTGATCGGCACCAGATCAGTCTCTTTAAGTGTGCCATTGGCTTGGCGTAGCTTGAGCTGACCCAGCAGCACGTTGTAGCGAGCCACTGCTAAATCGCGCTTGGTTTGATAGAGCTGACTTTGTGCGTTGAGCACATCGATGTTGATGCGCACACCCACTTGATAGCCTAGTTTGTTGGAGTCCAGTGCGCTTTGACTTGACTTTTCTGCCGCCTCATACGCATTCACCGATCCCAGCCCAGAGACCACGCCAAGATAAGCCGTGCGCGTGGCTTGCGCAATGTTTCGCTTGGCATTTTCCAAATCGATGCGGGCTTTCTCTTCAAGTGCCAAGGTTTGCTTCAAACGGTTTTGTGTGGCAAAGCCAGCAAACAGTGGGATGGTGAGTGTGAGTCCGGCTTGTCCGACAAATACGCGCGAGTCAGAGGTTGACACCGTTGACCCCGCCATGTTGGTGGTATTAGTGCCGCTGATAAATCCGTCCAGCGTGGGCTTGTGCCCCGCGCGTGATTTATCGTTTTCTAGCGCTGCTACGTCCAGCGCCATTTGCGCTGATCGCACGGTGGGGTGATCTTTTTGTGATGCCTCCACCCACTGGGTCATCTCGCTCTCTTTGAGCGCCGGTAGGGCAGCACCCGCCCGCAAACCGTAAGGTGTCACGGGTTTGCCAACCAAATTACTCAGCGCCAATTGTTTGACTTGTAGGTCGTTCTGTGCGGCAATCTCTTGTGCGCGGTTTAAGTCAAAACGGGCTTGCGCTTCATTGGCATCGGTGATGGTGGAGGTGCCCACTTCAAAATTGCGTTTAGCGGCGGCTAGCTGCTCGGCCACGGCGGCCTTTTGTGCGCGAATTAATTGCAGACTATCTTTGCTCGCGAGTACATCAAAGTAGGCTTGGCTAAGCCGCACGATCAGGTCTTGTTCGGCCGCTTGGATTTGCGCATCGGCCAGCATCAACTGCTTTTGCCCTTGGCTATAGGTGGCCAAGTTGCCGGGGCGGTAGATGGGCTGGGTTGCGGTCACGCCGTAACTGCGGGTGCCAAAGTAACGCTCACCACCCACAATGCCGTATTTGGGATCAAAGTTAGAGCGCGACACCGTGCCACTAAAACCGATGGTGGGCAACAACGCCGCCTTGGCTTGATCGGCCAGCGCCACGGTCGCATCAAACTGCGCTTTAGCCGACAAAAAGGCCGCGTCGTAGCTGCGGGCGGACTCGTACAGCTCGGTCAGGCTTTGCGCCGAGGCGTGACTGGCTGCGAGACTAAGCCCCATACCGGCGGCAACAAGGGTAAGAGAAAAACGCTTCATGCTGGACTGCCTTTTAAAGATGTTGGAAATGAGTAGGTAGGCGTGCGGCTGTCGGCTGGCTCAACCATCATGCGGTTGGTTAAAACGTAAACGTGGTGCGCGGCGCAAAGCCCGCTAGCCGGGGCGCAACGGTGTCCCACAGCTGGGTCTCTTCAAAGCCCGAGTGGGTGCGCGTGACCAGCGTCATGCGCATCACAGGTTCGTCGCCCACGATAGCCGCCAAGCGGCCTCCCACTTTAAGTTTTGCGGTAAGCGCAGCCGGGATGTGCGGTACCGATCCAGACAACACAATCACATCAAAATCACCGGCAATCGCATCGATGTTCGAGCCATCTTGCACGCGCACATCAACGTTAGCCACCACGGCGTGCGCTAAATTTTGACGGGCTTGCTCGGCCAGTTCGGGGTTGATCTCTAGGCTGGTGACGTGCTTGCTGCTGCGCCCCAGCAGCGCAGCCATGTAGCCCGATCCGGTGCCAATTTCTAAGACCGACTCGGCACCCGTTAGCCGGACATCTTGCAGCATACGCGCTTGGACTTTGGGCGACAGCATCGCTGCGCCATGCCCTAGCGGCAACTCGAAATCACCAAAAGCCAAGCTTTTGCTGGCTGCGGGCACAAAGTCTTCGCGCTTGACTTGGCCAAGCCATCGCAAAACGTGGGGATCAGAAACATTCCAAGGGCGGATTTGCTGCTCGATCATGTTAAAGCGAGCGTGTTCTAAAGGGGAGAGGGTCGTCGTAGTCATAGGGGTGGGATTTTACTCAGGCGAAGTAAAGATAAGCGTTCATTAGTCTTGCGCGGCAGACTGCCGTGTACCCGTCCACTTAGCCTTCGCCCAAGCGGCCAGATCATCCAAATAGCAATAGATCACGGGCACCACGACCAAGGTCAAAATCGACGAGGTGATCACCCCGCCAATCACGGCCTGTCCCATCGGGGCGCGCTGCTCGGAGCCCTCGGAGAGCGCAAAGGCCAGCGGCACCATGCCGAAGATCATGGCCAGCGTGGTCATCAAAATAGGGCGCAGACGCACCTTGGCCGCGTGCAAGAGTGCCGCGCCGCGCTCCATACCTTCTTCGCGGCTGCGGATGGCAAAATCCACCAGCAAAATCGCATTTTTGGTGACCAGTCCCATCAGCATGATGACCCCGATGATGGAGAACATGGACAGCGTGGAGCGAAACGCCATCAGCGCAAGAACCACACCAATCAAGGTGAGGGGCAACGAGCTCATCAGTGCAATGGGCTGAATGAAACTTTTGAACTGACTGGCCAGCACCATGTAGATGAAGATAACGGCCATCAGCAAAGCGGACAGCGCATAACCAAACGACTCGGTCATGTTTTTGGTCGAGCCAATAAATTGATAGCCGTAGCCGGGCGGAAAGTTAATCGACTCCAGCGCGGTTTTGATGCCCGCCGAGACCTCGCCTGCCGTCGCACCATAGACGTTGGCGTTGATGGCGACTTCGCGCTGCAAGTCGCGCCGGTTGATCTGATTCGCACCAGTGGAGCTCACCACGCTGGCCACTTGGTTCAAGCGCACGATGCGCGATGTTCCGTCGCTGTTGAGTCCGACCGTAAAGGGCAGGCGCTCCAGATCAGCGGGCGTGCGGCGATTGTCGGGCGCTAGGCGCACATTGACATCGTATGTTTGATCGTTTTGTGCGCGCCAGTTGCCCACCGTTTGCCCCGCAACCAAGGTGCGTAATTGCGAGCCAATTTGTGCAGTGGATAGGCCAGCATCGAGGGCTTGCTCGCGCTTGACCTCAACGTTAATGGTGGGTTTATTGGCTTTCATGCTGGAGTCTAAGTCCACCAATCCATTGACACTACGGACTTTCTCCATGGTTATTTTGGCCAAGCGCTCCAGCTCGCGCTGGTCGGTGCCTGTGAGTGAAAACTCCACTTGCTTGTTGCCGCCCACCGCGTCCAGCAGACCCACGTGGGTGACGGTAATGCCCGCGACCTTGCTCAGTCGATCACGCAGCACCGCCGACATTTGATCCACGCTGATGGTGCGATTTTTTCGATCCACCAAGCGTACATAAATCGAGGCATACATCTTCCCGCTGGCCGTCCCGGCGTTGACCGTGGAGAGCGTGTAGCGCACCTCGGGGAACTCGCGCACAATGGTTTCGACTTGCTTGACCTTGCCCTCGGTGTTCTCTAGCGAAGAGCCCACGGGCGTGTAAAAGCTAATCGAGGTTTCGGAAAAGTCGGCCTTGGGAACACACTCCGTGCCTAGCAGGGGCACCATGAGCAAGCGTCCCACAACCCCCCCACTGGCAGCCCATACCGTGATTGCCTTGTGAGCCAATGCCCAGCGCAAGGCATGCTGGTATTGGTGTTCCAGCCATGTGGTGGCGCGGTCAAACGCTCCGGTGACGCGCCCAATGGTGGCTGCGTACAGCTTTTCTAGGCGTGTGGTGGGAG
>CAZAIW010000081.1:0-9612 GCA_964485285.1 uncultured Burkholderiaceae bacterium
CTACTTCAACCGCCGCGACCCCAACCAGGGCACCTGCACCAACGCCTGCCGCTGGAGCTACGGCACCCAAGCCAGCGCCACCGACCCCAACACTGGCGAGGCCATGGCCATCCCCATGGAAGGCGACTTTGACTTTGCCAAGTCGCAGCAAGAAGCCGAGTCCAGCTTCTCGTCCTGCGGCAACGGCGAGCGCCACCCCGCTGCCGACAACATTTACTTGCTCGAAGAAAAAGGCCGCCCCGGTCAGCTCATGCCCATCATGGAAGATGAGCACGGCACCTACATCATGAACAGCAAAGACTTGCGCGCGGTGGAATACGTGGAGCGCCTGACCAAAATTGGCGTGGACTCACTCAAGATCGAAGGCCGCACCAAGTCGCTCTACTACGTCAGCCGCACCGCGCAGGTTTATCGCCGCGCGATTGATGACGCAGTGGCAGGTCGCCCCTTCAACCCCGAGCTCATCACCGAGCTTGAAGGCTTAGCCAACCGCGGCTACACCGCTGGCTTGATGGACCGCCGCCCTGCCAACGACTACCAGAACTACGAAACAGGCCACTCCATCGCGCACCGCAGTCAGTTTGTGGGTGAAGTACGCAGCGTGGCAGACGGTTGGGCCGAGATTGAAACCAAAAATAAGTTCTCCGTCGGCGACACCATCGAAATCATTCACCCCAGCGGTAACCGCAAGGTCTTGCTTTCACAGATGAAAGACAAAAACGGGGCATCCATTGATGTCGCCGCAGGCAGCCCCACGCATGTGTGGATTCCTGTGGAAGGGTCTGTGGAGGGCGGTTTATTGGCGCGTATGTTGTAAATTTCAACCAGCCTATGCCCTGCAAGCCAAATAGAGTAAGGCTTGCAGGACAGATCAGCCCACAAAGTCCAGTCAACAAGGCTTAGCGCAGTACGACCAGTTTAAATTGCTCGTTTTTGCCTCCCCCCATGCCCTCCATTGCCACCACCATCCTCACCATTAACTGGAATTCCCCATGGCTGCTGCCCTACAGGCCATATGGAGAAAGGCTTGCAGCGGCAATTGCTCTAGGAAGTCCAGTCCATCAGGCTTTGAACGATGCAATAGGTTCAAATTCGTCATTTCAGTGCCCCGTACGCTTTGTGGAGCAGCTCGCCTCTGAAGGCGCTGCCGCCTACGAATCGTTTATTTGGCAGACCCGCACTGTACCCACGCGCGACAACTTGCATGATTTTTTTAACGGCCTCGTGTGGCTGCGCTTTCCCAAGATCAAAGCTCGCCTGAATGCGCTGCAAGCCTCGGCCATCGAGGCAGCTGGCGGCATCACACCGCACCGTGGTCGATTGCGCGATGCGCTCACGCTCTTTGACGAGAACGCTGCGCTGTTGCTCGCGCGCCCCGCTTTTCGCTTGGCTTTGCAGCACAAGGATTGGCAAGCGCTGTTTGTGCGCGAGCGCCCGTGGTGGAGTCAAACGCAGTTGGTGCTCGTGGGTCACGCTTTGATCGAGAAGTTGGTTCAACCGCGCAAAAACATCACGGCGCACGTGTTTGACGGGTCTGCTGCCTTTCAAGAACTCCCTGATTTGCCGCTTGACCTCGTCGACCTAGATGCCCACATCGCCCAACAACTCAGCGCCGAGTATCTGGCGCAAAAGCCGTTTATGCCGCTGCCCGTGATGGGCGTTCCGGCTTGGTGCGAGGCCAACGCAGACCCTGCGTTTTATGACGATGCGGATGTGTTTCGATCACGGCATCCACAACGCCCGAGCAATGACAGGGTTTAGTTCTGCGGCTTTGACTGTCATCAGCAGGGGGAACAGCCTGCGCTCTTATTGTGCCGAATCAAAACCCTACAATCTGGGAATTTAAGAAATTTCGTTTGGTTTAACCGTCGCTCCCTTGGATGCCGAGCACGCATTTGCAGCAGGCGGTTTGCGTCCCATCACCCAGTCGCTCGGGCTTTCGCTTGTAGATCTCTGCTCTATTGCACTGGCTTTGCTACGCAGCTTGCCTGTTGTCACTACCGAAAAAATATGGACGAAACTGCCCACACTCAGCGACGCACCTAAACTGAAACAACTTCGCGTGATTCACATTCGTTAAATTCAACCTCATTTTTCCTGCTCTCTCATGTCCCTGCCCCACGCCACCGATGTCAAACGCCGCCGCACTTTCGCCATCATCTCGCACCCCGACGCGGGTAAGACCACGCTCACCGAAAAGCTCTTGCTGTTCTCGGGCGCCATTCACATTGCTGGCTCGGTCAAAGCCCGCAAAGCCACGCGCCACGCCACTTCCGACTGGATGGAGATTGAGAAGCAGCGTGGCATCTCGGTCGCCAGCTCGGTGATGCAAATGCTCTACCGTGACTCGGTCATCAACTTGCTGGACACGCCTGGGCACAAAGATTTTTCGGAAGACACTTACCGCGTGCTCACGGCCGTGGACTCGGCGCTCATGGTGATTGACGCGGCCAATGGTGTCGAGCCGCAAACTCGCCGCCTGATTGAAGTGTGCCGCCAGCGCAACACGCCCATCATCACATTCATCAACAAACTAGACCGCGAAGGACGCGACCCGTTGGAGCTACTCGATGAAGTCGAGCAAGCGCTGGGGATGCCTTGCGTGCCAATGACTTGGCCTGTGGGGCAAGGCAAGCAATTCGGCGGCATCATCGATTTGCGTAAAAACCAGATGCGCCTGTTCAAAGCGGGCGAGGCTAAGCGCGATGATGAGGCCGACGAGATCATCCCGCTCGCCCAACACGAACTGCTGCATCAGCGCTTTGGTCACGAGTTTGAATTGGCGCAAAGCAATGTCGAGCTGCTGCAAGGCGCAGCGCCTGCCTTTGATCAAGAGAAGTTTTTTGCGGCCGAACAAACACCGGTCTTTTTTGGCTCAGGTGTGAACAATTTTGGCGTGCAAGAGGTGCTGGATGCCTTGGTGGACTTGGCTCCCCAGCCACATCCTCGTGTAAGCCATGATCTACAAGGCTTGCACGAGGATGCCCATTCAAAATCCATCGTTGAGCCCGCCTCGGAGGGCTTCTCGGGTGTGGTGTTTAAGGTGCAAGCCAACATGGACCCATCGCACCGCGACCGCATTGCCTTTGTGCGCGTGTGCTCGGGCAAGTACGAAGGCGGCATGAAACTCAAAGTGCAGCGCTCTGGCAAAGAGCTGCGTCCCACCTCGGTTGTCACCTTCATGAGCCAGCGCCGCGAAGCGGTTGAAGAGGCCTTTGCGGGCGACATCATCGGCTTTACCACGCATGGCGGCGTGCAACTAGGCGACACCATTACCGAGGGACTGCCCAATCAAAGCAAGCTGCAATACACGGGACTGCCGTTTTTTGCGCCTGAGCTGTTCCAAACCGTGGAGCTGGCCAACCCCATGAAAAGCAAGCAACTCCAACAAGGACTGGCTCAGCTGGGCGAAGAAGGCGCGATTCAAGTCTTCAAACCACTGCACGGCGGCAACATGCTCTTGGGTGCAATTGGGCAATTGCAGTTTGAAGTAGCGCAGCACCGCTTAAAAGGCGAGTACGGTGTGGAGACCCGACTAGGCGGCTCCAACTTTGTGGGGGCACGCTGGATTAGCGCGGATACGCCGGAAGAGCTGCGCGAGTTCACTGACCGAAACGCCACCAAGCTGGCTGAGGATAGCGCGGGGGCGCTGGCGTATTTGCTGACCTCGCCCTACGACCTGCGCCTCACACAAGAGCGCCATCCCAAAATCAAATTCCATGCGCTGCGCGAGCACTCGGGCTTGCAGCTGCAAAAGGGGTGACACTAGGAGCGACGCAAGAGTTGATGCAAGAAGTTGGTGGATAAAAGTGTCCTTATAACAAGGACACTTTTAGTAAAATTTGTACCTGTGGAAAGCACAAAAAATGCAATCAATACTCATACTTTCTTTCGCCAAATATTTTCGACCAAAGTTTGCTACTTTTAGGTTTAGTGAATGCGGCATACATTTCACCAGCCTTTGCTAGGCATTCATTAGACACATCTTTGATGTCACCTTTACTCACAAGATTTGCTGAATCATGGACAAATTTTTCCACGTTGGCTTTATGTTTTCTAGGATCGACAAAGAACTCTATAAGACTCACAAAAAATGAGATTAGAGCCATCATTAAAAACACCCCTGCAAATACTATTGCGAATGCTTTCGTAATATCTCGCCAATCTTGATAAGCAACTAGCGGAGCTTCTTTTGTCAGAGTAATCACCGACATTTTGGGCGCTTTCTCGCCTTCGAAAACAAATACGGCATGAAAAAACTCAGCATCTTTTTGCCGTGGCACCACTTTCAGCCTGAATTTTTTAAGCGATAAATCGTCTGTTTTAATTTCTTCAACTATTTGTGATTGAGGGAATTTTTCTGGTACAAGAATGCCGCCTGAAACCAGTTTTGGGGCTGTTTTTATTTCATCAATTGTGAATACAAAATCTACATCAGAAAATTGCTTTTGCGTGCGATTAAAGATTCCGAACTCTACGATACTCACATTCTTTAATGGTTTACCGTCGAATGCCATCGTTAATCCCTGCTGCCCAAGCGGAGCAGAAAGATAACTATCCTTTTCTACTCGCTTGAACTCTAAATCACCAATGAACCATTGTTGACCAATCCATAGCAGTAAGGCGCCAGTGATTACCTGTGCTATTCCCTTAACGGTTTCACTTAAGTAGGGTACCTTGATGTTGCTCAAAATTGCTCTCCAACTGCTCGCATCTGATTACATCTGCCCCAGCGCATGCTCCAAATGCTTCACCGTGCGGTCAATGTTGTGCAGCTTATCAAGGCCGAACAAACCGATGCGGAAGGTTTTAAAGTCCGCGCCCTCGTCGCATTGCAGCGGCACGCCCGCAGCGGTTTGCAGTCCCAAGTCGATGAATTTTTTCGCGCTTTGAATGCCCGCGTCCTCGGTGTAGCTGACCACCACGCCCGGCGCTTGAAAGCCTTTGGCTGCCACGCTTTTAAAGCCGCGCCCCTCTAGCAGTGCACGGACTTTATCGCCTTGCTCTTGTTGCAGCGCTTTGACCTTATCAAAGCCAAATAATTCGGTCTCTAGCATCACGTCCCGCAGGCGCGACAGCGCATCGGTTGGCATGGTGGTGTGGTAGGCGTGCGAACCGCTCTCAAACGTCTCCATGATTTGCAGCCACTTTTTTAAATCCATGGCAAAGCTGGTGCTGGTGGTTGCCTCGATGCGCTCGCGTGCTAGTTTGGACAGCGCAATCATGGCGCAGCACGGCGAGCTGCTCCAGCCTTTTTGCGGCGCAGAGATCAGCACATCCACACCGGCAGCCTGCATGTCCACCCAGATCGTGCCCGAGGCAATGCAGTCCAGCACAAACAGGCCGCCTACGGCGTGTACCGCGTCCCCGATGGCTCGCATATAGCCTTCGGGCAACATCATGCCGGCAGCTGTTTCAACGTGGGGCGCAAAGACCACAGCGGGACGCTCTTTAGCAATCGCAGCCACAACCTCTTCAATCGGCGCTGGTGCCCAAGCGCCTTGGCTGGTGGCCTCGATTTGGCGTGCTTTCATCACAACCGACTCAGACGGAATCGCGCCCATGTCAAAAATTTGTGTCCAGCGATAACTAAACCAACCATTGCGAATCACCAGCGCTTTTTTGCCGGTGGCAAATTGCCGCGCCACGGACTCCATACCAAACGTGCCGCTACCAGGCACAAGTACGGTGGCATGCGCGTTGTAGACTTTTTTCATCATGCGCGAGATGTCGCACACCACGCCGCGAAATTTGACCGACATGTGGTTGACCGCACGATCCGTGTAGACAACCGAGTACTCTAAAAGTCCCTGAGGATCAACGTTAGGAAGTAAACCTGGCATGAAAGAGCTCCGTAAAAATAAACATGGGAATAATCGCGTTAGCTTACCATGCACGAAGTCCCGCGCGCCCAAACGCACACAAACACCACCCTAGGAGTTTTTATGATTCAAACGTCCATCGCTCACTTGCCGCATGGTATTGATTTGTCCGTGCGCTCGTGCGGTCAGCGCGGCGCGCCCACCCTCTTGTTTTTGCACGGCTTCCCCGAAGCTGCTTTTATTTGGGACGACTATTTAGCGCACTTCGCCGCCCAAGGCTATCGCACCGTAGCACCCAATTTGCGTGGGTTTGAACGCTCCAGCAGCCCCGCCGAAGTATCTGCCTACCGTGCCAAATATCTGGTGCAGGACATCGCCGCGCTGATCGAGCAAGAGGTGGGCAAGGGCGGCCAACTCGCTGGCCTTGTGGCGCACGACTGGGGCGGCGGTATCGCTTGGAACCTCGTCAACCAGCTGCCGCAACTGCAAAAAAAGCTCCTCATCATCAACTCCCCGCATCCCGCAACGATGCTGCGCGAGCTGAAAAATTCGGCAGAGCAACAAGCGGCTAGCCAGTACATGAACTTCCTCGCCCGCCCGGACGCACCTGCCCTGCTGGCCGAAAACGACTTTGCACGGTTATGGCCGTTTTTTGAAAACATGGGTGCCAACTGGTTGACTGATGCCATCAAAGATCAATACCGCGAGGTGTGGCGCATGGGTCTGGTGGGCGGCTGCAACTACTATGCGGCCTCGCCCTTAAAACCCGGCAGCACCGTGAGCAGCCTCGTGCTGCCGACCGAGATGTTCACCATCCGCATTCCAACGCACATCATTTGGGGCATGCAAGACATCGCCCTGCGCCCCGCATTGTTGGAGGGCTTGGGCGAGTACATCGCGGACTTGCGTATCCACCAAGTGGAGCGTGCTTCGCACTGGATCACGCACGAGCAGCCCGCGCTGGTTAAGCAGTTGCTGGGGGATTTTTTGCAGACTTAGGCATTTTGCGCATAGCCTGCAGGATCGTCGTAGGGGTTGGGGCCGCTCACGCCAGCGCTGTCACGCGGCTGGTCTTTAAAGCGCCGGTGTACCCAGTAGTACTGGGTGGGCATGGTGCGAATCCACTGCTCTAGCTCGTGGTTCATGCGCAGCGAGTCAGCCCGTAAATCGGCCTCTACCGTGCTTGTCTGATCGCCACTGGGGTAGTTGTCCCACGCAGGATGAATCTCGATTTGGTAGCCCCACCGCGTCATGCGAGTAACGATGGGCATCACTCTGGCACGCCCCAGCTTGGCGTAGCGCGGCAAGATGGGCAGCGTTGCGGCGGTGTTACCAAAAAAGGGCAGGAAGAACGAGTCGTCGGGTTCGTAGTTCATGTCGGGCAAGAGGTACAGCGGCGAGCCTTTGCGCATGGCCTGCACGGCTGCACGCACGCTGGATAGGTGCTCAATCAAGATCGGTTTGGGCGCATCGGCTGCACCGTGGTTGGTGCGCGAACGCTCGCGCCCGGCGCGTACCCACGCATCCATCGCTGGACTTTTTTGCTTGGCGTAAATGGTGGCAAAGCTATGCTCGGTCAACATGTTGAGCGCCGTCCAGCCGGCATCTAAGCCCATGAAGTGCGGGGCAAAAATAAGGGTGGGACGAGCCTCTAGGGCGGGTATTTTCAACAGGCCACCATCCGCTAGGCCAAGTGCTGCTTGGCCTTCCAAGGCAACGATCCGCAAACGCTTAGTCAGCAAGGCTTCTGGGCTATGCCATAACCAAAACCGGTCTAACCAGCTTTGCATGAAGTGCGCAAAAACGCTGCGTACATGGCGCTCGCGCTGCACGGCCGACCACGTGGGAAAGCATAGTTGCAAGTTAACACGCACGGTGTGGCGGCGGCTGGCCATCAGCGCGTAGAGCAACCAGCCAAGCACAGCACCCAAGCCGCGCAGCACGGGCAGGGGCAAGAATCGCAGCAGCTTCAGTAGCTCAAGCAGCATCACGCACGCCCCCTTGATCACGCACACTCTCTTGCTGAGGTTCTTTGTAGCGGGCGTAGCTCCACAGGTACTGCGTGGGTAGTTGGCGGATCGCGTCCTCGACGGCAGTATTGATACGCTGCACCACCTCCTCTACAGCACCCTCCAAGGGCAGCAACAACTCTTGGGTGCAAACGCGAAAGCCACGCCCCAAAGTAAGGCGCTCGCACCACACCATGACCACCGGGCAGCGGTTCGCCTGCGCGAGCTTGGCCGCCAGCGTCATGGTGTAGGCAGGCTGACCAAATACATCCGACCACACGCCCATACCGCTGGCAGGCACTTGATCGGGCAAGAGTCCAATCGCGCCGCCGCTCTTTAAAACGCGCAGGGTTTGCCGCACGCCGCTCATGTCAGCGGGCACGGTTTGCATCCCCGGGCGCTGGCGCGAAGCCCGCACGATGGCATCCAGCGCCGCTTGCTTGGCGGGCTTGTACATCACCGTCATGACTTTGCCGTGTGCGTTGCAAGCTGACGCAATCGCTTGACCTGCGACCTCCCAGCTGCCCAAGTGCGGGGTTAAAAAAATCAGACCTTTGTGATGGGAGGTAGCTTGATTAAACACAGCATCTAATGCCGCACGATCTTGCCAAACCACCGCCGCTGGACGACCCAACCATAGACGCGGCAGCTCGGCCACCATCATGCCTGCGTGGCAAGCCACAGCTAGCTTGCCCCGCCAGCCTTGCACAGCTGCAAGTCTTGACTGGCAAGCGTTAGCGACAAGTCGCCTGCGGTAAACCGGCGAACTGGCCAGCACCGCCAGCCCCAGCGCAGCACCCAAGAGGTGAAGCAGCGCCAGCGGCAACAAAGACAACAGTTGAAAAAGCAGTTTCAAAATCGACTTAAAATGGATGCGTCGCCGAGTTATTGAACAACTTGCAAGGCGACGTTAAAAAAATTTGCTAAAGCGTTCGCCAAAGTCAAAAGAATTCCTCTTTAACTGGCAACGCGCCCAGACTGAAAAGGAGTTTATGCAAATGGCTAACGATTATTTCTTCACCTCGGAATCGGTATCAGAAGGTCATCCCGACAAAGTCGCGGATCAAATCTCAGACGCTATCCTTGACGCAATTTTCACACAAGACAAATACAGCCGCGTGGCAGCCGAAACGCTGTGCAACACAGGCCTCGTTGTTTTGGCGGGTGAAATCACCACCGGTGCGAATGTGGACTACATCCAAGTCGCCCGCGACACCATCAAACGCATCGGCTACGACAACACCGAGTACGGCATCGACTACAAAGGCTGCGCCGTCATGGTGTGCTATGACAAGCAAAGTCAAGACATCGCGCAAGGGGTGAACGAAGGCCAAGGCCTTGACCTTGACCAAGGCGCGGGCGACCAAGGCCTGATGTTTGGCTATGCCTGCGACGAAACACCAGACTTGATGCCAGCAGCGATTTATTACTCACACCGCTTGATGGAGCGCCAAGCGCAGCTGCGCAAAGATGGCCGCCTGCCTTGGCTGCGCCCCGATGCCAAATCACAAGTCACGCTCAAATACGCGGGCGGCAAAGTCGATAGCGTGGACACCATCGTGCTGTCCACCCAGCACGCGCCCGAAATGCAGCACGCCGCCATCCGCGAAGCCGTGATCGAAGAGATCATCAAACCCATCATGCCCAAAGAGTTGATGAAGGGCAACGTGAACTACCTCATCAACCCCACAGGTCGCTTCGTTATCGGCGGCCCACAAGGCGATTGCGGACTCACAGGACGCAAGATCATTGTGGACACCTACGGCGGCGCAGCGCCACAT
>CAZAIW010000082.1:0-9539 GCA_964485285.1 uncultured Burkholderiaceae bacterium
GTGAGGGCCTGCCCACATGTAGGTGAAGATCAAGGCCCAAAAGTGGACGATGGACAAGCGATAGCTGTACACAGGGCGTTCAGCTTGCTTGGGAACAAAGTAGTACATAATTCCCAAAAATCCGGCGGTTAAGAAAAATCCAACGGCATTGTGACCGTACCACCATTGCACCATCGCGTCTTGCACGCCGGCATAAGCAGAGTAAGACTTCATCCATCCAGCAGGGATAGCCGCACTATTGACCAAGTGCAGCAAAGCAACGGTCAAAATGAATGCGCCGAAGAACCAGTTGGCCACGTAAATGTGCTTCACTTTACGAGTGGCAATGGTTCCAAAAAAGACAATAGCGTATGACACCCAGACGAGGGTGATCAAAATGTCGATGGGCCACTCAAGTTCAGCGTACTCTTTGCCGCTTGTGTAACCCAAAGGCAGGCTTACTACAGCCGCCAAGATGACCAACTGCCAGCCCCAAAATGTAAAGCTAGCCAGTTTCGAGGCAAACAATCGGACTTGACATGTGCGCTGCACGGCGTAGTAGCTGGTAGCGAACAATACGCAACCACCAAACGCAAAAATAACCGCGTTGGTGTGCAGAGGGCGCAAACGTCCGTAGGTTAACCACGGGATTCCTAGGTTGAGCTCGGGCCAAGTTAACTGAGCCGCAATGATGACGCCTACCAGCATCCCAACGACACCCCAGACGACGGCCATGATAGAGAACTGCCTAACAACAGTATCGTTAAATACACTGTTAGAGGATTGAAGTGCAGGTTGTTTCATAAATTTAAACTTTCAAGATGGGTCAGGTAAAGTTTCGCAAATGGGGGTGATGGACGTATTGATATAGGTCAAACCGTGGTCAAAATGTTGTCCAACATTGACGCTTGAAGTCATAAAGCTTGCAGCGATCTGCTGTATGGAAATACCATCGCAGAGAAAAAGGCTGTATCACAATCCGTTCGGGTAACAGTTGCTCCAGCTTGGTCTGAGCGCGTTTGAGGTGGTAGAGCGGTACGCTCATATCCACATGATGCGCCGTGTGCTCCATGATGTGATGCATGAGTGCACCGATTTTGAGTGGGAATGTCAGGTGAACCGTGGTTGAGACGAAAGGCTGAGCCCTCGTCCACTCAGACTTGTTGTCGTGCCACATGACTTTTGTATGGGTGTGGTGTACGTAGACGACAAATCCGATCATGGAGACCCAAAATAAAAAAGGGATACAAAATCCCATAGTCCACATCATCATCCAAGATTGATGGGTTACGTGCGCCGCATATGACAAAAACCCAAGCCACACAATGCCAAAGCTTGCCGCTAGGAAGCTGTCTTTTAAAAAAATAGGCCGGCGCGTTGGCATGTGTTTAGCGTTAGGAAAAAACATACGTTTCCACCAAATCTCCACGAGGTAGTACAAGCCAGGTGCCCAGCCGCTGCGATACAAGCGGTAAAGCCACTGGTCTGTTCGACTGAGCTTGGCATATTCCTCACGTGTGAGTGGTGCCCAGACGAAATCGGTACCTTTTAAGTTGGTATAGCCGTGATGAATCACGTTGTGCCCGACTTCCCAAAGGCTATAAGGCGTGAGGGAGGGCAAGAACGCCATTCGTCCTAACCAATGGTTGAGTTTGCGATGGGGGGTCAGGCTTTGATGGCAGGCGTCATGTCCAATAATGAACAGCCTACCGATCACAAATCCTGCGCCTAGGCTGGCCAGTAATTTGACCCACCACGGCTCTAGTGTGATAACGCCAGTTAGCAAAATAAGCAGGGCGCTGTAATCCAGTAGCAGCAAGCCAATGGCGCGAACCGTGTCACGCTGGGAAAAGGGCAATAACCACTCGCGCAGAGTTTTGCGATTCGGCAGTGGTTGGTTGATGGGAATAGGGCGATCAGATGGTTCAGGGCTTAGTGCGTGAGTCATGCGGGTATCCTACGCAGATGCATGAATCCGCACTTTGATAAGGATCAAAAACTTTGCAAATTTATGGATCGCTGTGCAAAATGCGTTCACCTTCCCGCTCGATGTTTTCAAATTGACCGCTGTAAACAGCCCACCATAGGCCGGTCAAAATAAGAAACACCAGCAAGACCGATAACGGTACGAGAAGATAGAGGATATCCATATGCGCTTTCTGTATTTTTATTCAATGCGCCTCAGTCTCATGGCGTTTCCTATGACCACGAGCGAGCTGCTTGCCATGCCTAGGCTTGCTAACCACGCTGGCAAATAGCCCGTGACGGCGAGCGGTACGGCTGCCACGTTATACAGCAGCGCCCATACTAAGTTTTGTTTGACGATACGCATCGTGGTAGAGGCTTGCTTGGTGACCAGCGCAACGTGACTTAATTGACGACCCAACACCAAAAAGTCTGATTTTGATTGAGTCAGTGGTACGGCTCGTCCAAAAGCGAATGAGACATCAGCACCTGCAAGGGCTGGGCCATCATTTAGACCATCGCCTACCATGGCGACCAGATCGCCTTTTTGTTGTAGAACTTTTAGCCTTACAAGTTTCATGTCGGGTGTGCACAGACCTTGGTAACGATTGATGTGCAATTGATGAGCTAGGTGTTGTGTTGCCAACTCTGAATCACCCGATAGCAGCTCTACGGCTATTTGAGAATTTTTAAGGTCGGTTAATGTTTGCGCGGCATCGCTCCGAATACGCTCTTGAAACTCAAATGAAGCGAGCCATCCATGAGAGTCCGATAAATGCGCTTGGGCTGAAGTTGTTTGGAGCGGTGGTACACCGCAGAATTGAGCAGATCCCCAGCAGTAGGTTTCGGTGTGCTGATGCAGCTTGAGTTGTGCAGATATGCCTTGTCCAGCATTCTCGACTTTAGAGATGATGGTGTTATCAGCACCGTCGCAGAGAGTTGGTTGGCTTTTGGCGACAATGGCTTTTGAAATAGGATGCAGCGAATCTTGGGCTAGTAATGCGGCGAGTTGGCAAGCCGTGCTTTCACTCATTCCCTCACGAACAGTGACTTGGCTCAGCGTCAAGCCGTCTTCGGTGAGCGTGCCCGTTTTATCAAAGATAAAAATAGTTACTTTGGATAGTGCTTCTAGTGCTTGTAGGCGGCGCACCAATATCCCTTTTTTCGCTAAAGCTCCAGCCGATGCCAGCATGGCAGCAGGCGTTGCGATGGACAGCGCGCAAGGACACGTAACAATCAACACGGCAACGGCACGCATTAAGGCTTGAGCAGGATTGTCAGACCATCCTAAAACAGCGACGGCGCCTGCAATGAGAAGGACACCGATCAAAAAGGGCTTGGCAAGGCGGTCGGCCAATTGAGCGAGATGCGGTTTATCGAGCGAAGCTTGTTCCATTAAACGAACCATTTGGGCGAAGCGAGTTTCTTCGCCCACCTTCTCCACGAAAACCAGAACGCTGGAGTCGAGGTTGTAGCTACCAGCGATAACCTTATCCCCTCTTGATTTAGTGATGGGCTTGGCTTCCCCCGTGAGTAATGCTTCGTCGGCGTGCGTGGTGCCTTCAATGATGCAACCATCCGTGGGAAACGCCTCGCCAACGCTGACGCGAACCGTGTCACCAGCAGTTAATTGACGGAGTAAGACGCGCTCAAATTCTCCTGATCGGGTCTGGCGCAAAGCGCTGTCAGGTACTCGGTTCATGAGTGCCTCTAGTGCACCCGCTGTTTGATCGCGCATCCTCAGCTCTAACCAGCGTCCCGTTAACAAAATAAAAACAAACATGGTGAGCGAATCGAAGTACACCTCATTGACCCAGATGCTGCCAAGATTAAACGTTCCCAGTGTGCTGACAAGAAAGGTAATCACAATACCCAGCGCGACGGGTAAATCCATGCTCACCCTGCGATGGGATATATCCAGCCAAGCGCTAACGAAAAAAGGCTTGCACGAAAATAAAAGAACAGGCAGCGTTAGCACCCATGAAGCCCAGCGCATCAGGTTCTTGGCTTCTGCCGTCATTTCACCGGGAAGCGCTACATATTCCGGCATGGCGTACATCATGACTTGCATCATGCAAAGACCTGCCACGAGCCAGCGCCACAAGGCCAGCCGAGTTTCATTTCTGCGTTGCTCAAACCGTAAGGCATCTTGCGCAGGTGCAACGCCATAGCCCGAGGCCACAATGCTCTTCATCCAGTAGGAGGGGCGTGTTCGCCTCTCATCCCATACGACACGCCCCCGGTAGTTGGCCGAGCTGATGTCCGCGCTGAGAACCCCCGGTGTCATCCGCAGCGCATCTTCTATCGTGACCGCGCAGGCGGCGCAGTGCATGCCGCTAAGAACGATCGAGGACTCCCAAACATCCGGGTGGCTTGAGGGAGGCTGAGTCTGACGCGAAAAGGATAACCACTCGGTGGGTGAGTCCAGTAAATCAAGTCGCGTATCGGTAACTGCCATGTGGGGCATCGTAATGGCCTTTGCTCGTAGAATGTTTGATATATGTCAAAACGATAGTCCATTGATGAGCTTATCGTCCTTGCATTGGTTTTTCAACTTTCAAAAGGAGTATCTTGTGTACAAAAAAATCCTAATTGCAACTGATGGGACGACGCTGTCAAAAAAAGCGGTTAGCAACGGCTTGGCGTTGGCTGAAAGCTTGGGTGCTGAGGTGGTTATTGTGAAGGTTGTGAGTCGTTATGTGTCGAGTTACTTTGAGGGGGGATACGTATTACCGAATGAGGACATCGAGCAAATTGAAAAACAATGGGTGGATCAAGCGCAGACGGCACTTGATGCGGTGAAAAAGCTGGCTACCAATAAAGGAATACCAGTCAAAACAATTGTCATTCGATCAAACTATGTTGCGGATGCTATTGTTTCAGCGGCCACTAAGCAAAAATGCCATTTAATCGTGATGTCCTCTCATGGTCGGCGTGGGCTGAAGGGTATTTTGCTAGGTAGCGAAACTCAACATGTGTTGACACACTCTAAAATTCCGGTCTTGGTCTTGCGTTGATAGCATGGGTTTATTTTAGTTTTTTTATAGGAGTATCAAAATGAAAAATCGTCGTGAATTTATCGTGCAGTTTGGTTTGGTTGGTGCAGCTGTCGCTGCGGCTGAGAGTAGTTTTGCACAGCCAATGGTTGCTGAAGGTGACGCACAGGCCAAGAGTCTGAGTTATGTTGCTGATGCAAGCAAAGTCGATAAAACTAAGTTCCCTAAGTACGCTACGGGTCAGTCTTGCGCCACTTGTTCGTTGTATCAGGCTAAGGCTGGAGCCGCTGCAGGTGGCTGCCCACTATTTGCTGGCAAGCAAGTCGCTGGTAAAGGCTGGTGCAGTGCCTATGCTAAGAAAGCATAGTGCGAAAGGGCGAGGTGCATTAAAACGCGCCCTCAAACATCATAACGTTCACTAAACTGCCAGCGGGCACGTCGCTTTGATCATGATCGAGAACGATGAGTCCGTTGGCTTTTGTCATGGAACTGAGGATTCCTGATCCTTGGTTGTTGTCGGCGAGCACGATGAGTTCACCGGATTCATTTGTTCGTACGATGCCGCGCTGATACTCTGTTCGGCCTACTTTTTTATGAATGGCTTGGCAGGTTTTCGCTTGTAGCATTGGAGCGGAAGGTGTTCCGTTGTTTCCCATCATTTTCAAAAGTGCGGGGCGGACGAGGGCAAGAAACGTCACCATGACGGCGACAGGGTTGCCCGGTAGTCCAAAGAGTAGGCACTGCGAATCGTCTTCGCGTTTGAGCGTTCCGACGGCCATAGGTCTCCCGGGGCGAATGGCGATGCGCCAAAACTCCACATCGCCTCGTTTTTTCATAACCGCTTTGGTGTGGTCAGCCTCGCCCACACTCACTCCGCCGCTTGTTATCACAACATCAGCTTGTTGGACAGCAAGGCTTAGCGCTGCTTCTAGGCGAGTGAGGTCATCTGGAATGATGTGCATGTCTGAACCAAGATCAATCATTTCAATGCCTAATTTGGACAGCATACCGATTAAGGTGTAGCGGTTTGAGTCATAGATGGCTCCGTCGCGTGGCTGATTACCTACATGAAGTAATTCATCACCGGTAGAAAAATAAGCCACTTTCAGACGCCGCCAGACAGGGACTGTAGACAAGCCTAGACTAGCTAGTAAACCCATAGCGGCGGGTGTGACGATTGTCCCTGCATGGATTGCGATGTCGCCTTGTGTGATGTCCTCTCCTTTGTGTCTGCGGTTATCACCGGCGTGAATGGAGCGTGCGGAAAAGCATATTTTTGAGCCATGCGGCGCATCCCGATCAGCAACAAAGGTGACGAACTCGACCGGTATGACGGTGTCACATCCTTGGGGTATGACAGCTCCTGTCGTTATTTGTACGCATTGGTGAGATTGCACCGCATAGTGATGCGCATGGCCAGCCAATGTTTTACCCAGAACGGTAAGCTCTACGATACCCGTGGCAGGGTTGGGGTGGTTCAGGCAGTGAGAGTTAAATGCATAGCCGTCCATGGCGGAGTTATCGTGTGGCGGGACATTGATCGGGGATATAACGTCAGCTGACAGCACACGCCCTAGCAATTGAGTTAATGGCACATCACGCTCAATTTCCGAAATGGGTCTTACCAGTTGTTGGATGGAGTCGAAGGCTTGCGTGACAGACAGTGATATTTGCTCTTTTGAGTGGTTCTTCATAAGGAAAACGTCTGTGTATCAATTAAAATGAAACTTTCTGTAAGGTCACTAGCATAAAGGTTTTTGTAATGAAAGTTGGTCATGTTGTTGGTTTAGTAGGTTGGCGCGGTATGGTCGGTTCGGTGCTGATTGAGCGCATGATTGCCGAGGGTGATTTCGATGTGATTGAGCCCATTTTTTTCTCCACGTCAAACGCCGGTGGTGCGGCACCAGCACAAGCTAAAAACGAAACAAGGTTGATGGATGGCTTTGACGTTGAAAGTCTTAAAAAGTGCGACATCATCATCACCGCGCAAGGTGGAGACTACACCACGGAGGTCTACCCCAAACTGCGCGCAGCAGGATGGAAGGGGTACTGGATTGATGCGGCAAAGACCTTGCGGATGGAAAAAGATGCGGTCATTATTCTTGATCCAGTGAATCGTCCCGTCATTGATGCCGCGCTTGCGCGAGGCGTGAAGGACTACATTGGGGGGAATTGCACGGTTAGCTGCATGCTCATGGGGGTGGGGGCACTTTTCAAAGCTGGATTGGTTGAGTGGATGACGGCACACACCTATCAAGCTGCTTCGGGTGGAGGAGCTGCCAATATGCGCGAACTCATTACGCAGTATGGAGCGCTGTATGCTGAAGTGAAAGACCTGTTGGCCGACCCTAAGTCGGCCATTTTGGAAATTGATCGAAAAATTACCCATAAACAGCGTCATTTTTCACCTGCCGAGACGGAAAATTTTAGAGGAGTTCCTTTGGGCGGTAATCTCATTCCTTGGATTGATCGTGATCGGGGTGATGGCACATCGCTTGAAGAGTGGAAGGGCGGTGCTGAGACAAATAAAATTTTGGGGCTGGGTTTAGACTTTGGCTCATCTCCCATTCCGATTGATGAGACTTGCGTTCGCGTAGGAGCGATGCGTTGTCACTCACAGTCGTTGACTTTTAAATTGAAAAAAGATGTACCCCTTGTCGATATTGAGACGATGATCGCAAACGATAACCAGTGGGTTAAATTTGTCCCTAATATGCGCGAGGAAACGGAAAAACACTTGACACCAGCTGTGGTTGCAGGGGCGTTGCAAATTCCTGTGGGAAGGGTACGCAAGTTGACAATGGGCTCCGAGTATGTAGGAGCGTTTACGATAGGCGACCAGTTGCTGTGGGGTGCGGCTGAACCCTTGCGCAGAATGCTTCGTATACTGTTGACTCAAAACTAAAAGAGACTGATCGCACCATGAAAAAAATTACCCACCTTAGTTGCTTTTTATTTGTCATTGGCATGTTCTGTGGAATGAGTGCGCAGGCTTTGACGCTAGGGCGGTTAACGGTTCTTTCGTTTTTGGGGCAACCGTTGGTGGCAGAAATCGAGGTTGCTGAAATTTCGCCGGAAGAAGCTGGTTCTTTGCGCGTGGCTATCGCCAATGCGGATGCTTTTAAGTCAGCAGGATTGGACTATTCGCCCGTCGTAGCTGATCTCAAAATCGCAGGCCGCCGCCGTGCGGATGGGCGTGCTATTTTGGAAGTGCGCGGTGCTCAACCGGTTAATGCGCCATTTGTTGATTTGGTTTTGGAGATTACATGGAACGCGGGGAGGATGTTGCGTGACTACACCATCTTGTTGGATGCTCCCGCGACCCCGAACCAAGCTCCCGTCATTCCTTCTCCTACGCTGCCAATGGTGTCATCAAATGTCGGCGAGACGGTTGTACAAGCGGTAACGCCGCCTGCCGCCATTAGCGATGCGCCACAGCCAGTGCAGGGTGGAAATGGCGCACCTGTGGCGAGTCAGGTTTTATCTGGTTTTACAGTCAAGACTACTCCCAACGAGCCGGCAAAGGCTGTGGCACTGACTGCAAAAAGTGTTCAATCAGGTGCAAGGAACACGATTACGGTCAAAAGAGGTGATACAGCGGCAGCTATTGCGGCGGCCAATAAGATTGATGGTGTGTCTTTAGATCAAATGTTGGTTGCCATGTTGAGGGGCAATCCACAGGCGTTTGATGGAAATAATGTTAATCGCCTCAAGGCGGGTGTGGTTCTAGAGTTGCCCAAGGCCGAGGATGTGCGTTCAGTGAAGGCGACTGAGGCGCGTAACAGCATTTATGCGCAAGCGAGAGATTTCAATGATTACCGACGAAAATTGGCCAGTCATGCTACTGTCAATGTGGATCGTCAATCTAGCCGCAATGCATCCGGCAAAGTAACAGCAAAAGTTGAAGATCGTCAACCTGCCAGCGCAGTGGATGGAAAACTGACTCTATCTAAGCCATCACCACTACCCAAAGACGCTGTAGTGCCTGAAGAAAAACTAGCAAAAGAACGTGCGAATGCGGATGCGGCAGCAAGGTCAAGTGAGCTCAGTAAGAATATTTCTGACTTGAGTAAGTTGACAAATAACTCCCCTGCGGCTTCCCCCGCTGGTACGGCGAGCTCGGCGCAGATGACACCGCCAGCAGTTCCGGTTCCTAGCGCAGGGTCCTCTCCTACATCTAGCGCTGCGTCTGCACTTACACCTGCGCCTCAAGCCGCTGCTAGTACCCCTGTGCCACCACAAATGGCGCGTCCCAGACCTCCTTTGCCTGAGCAATCGTTCTTGGATCAAGTCTTGACGAATCCATGGGTGTTGCCTGTTGCGGGTGTCAGTGGACTGCTTGTTTTGCTGGTGGCATTGCTTGCAATACGCAAGAGACGCGCAAAATCTTTTAATGCGACACGATCTTCATCGGAGTTCTCAACAACCTCGGGTCAATCCCCAACGGAAACCGTTTTTGGGCCTGTTGGTGCCAGCAAAGTTGATACCTCGCAAACCGGAACAGAGAACCTGTCTGTTGAGTCCGCATCTGCTCAGTCATCCGCATTTGCAGGGGATGTTGATCCCATTGCTGAGGCCGATGTGTACTTAGCGTACAAC
>CAZAIW010000083.1:0-9422 GCA_964485285.1 uncultured Burkholderiaceae bacterium
TCCATGACCTGCACCACACCCCGGTTCACCAGGTCGGCGGGCGACAGGTTTTCAATGCGCTCACCGCGCAGCTCGATGCTGCCTTTGGTGACCTCACCGCGCTCGCCTTTGAGCAAGTTGGAGATGGCACGCAGCGTGGTGGTTTTGCCAGCACCATTGCCGCCCAAAAGGGCAACGATGCCGCCTTCGGGGACTTGCAAGGACACACCCTTCAAGACCAAGATGACGTGGTTGTAGATGACCTCAATGCCATTGACATTTAAGACGATAGGAGGGCTGGAATGTTCAGATTTCATAGGGTGGGTCTTCGGTAAGCCTTGTTCGTAAAGGCTTGCAGGTCGATGTTGCCTACAAGCCTTTAAGGATAAGGTCTAGCGGACAGGTGCCCGCTAGAAATATGCCTTTTGTTGCCTTTTGATGCCTTTTGACGGCTTAGGACTGGCAGTCCGCAGGTGTGCGGCGTGTCAGTTTTTTCTCGGCCGCGTACTTGTCAGCAAACTGCTTCACGAGTGGTTTGATGATGGACATATCGGCTTCGATCCAGTCCGTGCTGTAGTTCCACTTCTTGCCATCCCATGTGTGCATACGGGCTGACCGTGAGCCTTCGTGGTCTTGGCAGCTGGTGCTCAAGGGGCGCATGATGCCTGTCAGTCCCAGTGTTTCAATACGAGCTGCTGTGAGATTCAGGTTCTCCAGTCCCCAGCGAATTTGCTCACCTGACATGATTTTGCCCTTGCCATAACGCTCTTGTGCACGGAACACGCCTTCAACAGCCAACATAGCACTGGTCATGCCACGGTTATAGAGGACAGTGCCGACTTCTTCTTCAGGACCTGTGCCTGCTTTTTTCGCATGCAAGGTTTTTTTGATGTCATCCAAAATTTTCCCGGTGTAGCCAGTTGCTACCAGTCCGTTGTAGCCCTTAGCGCCTTCGCCAATGTCTTTGACATCAGGTTCAGCCGCTGACCACCACACGCCATACATTTTCTCGCGCGGATAGCCTGTGGCGACTGCTTGCTTGAGTGCAGCAGCGTTCATCACGCCCCAGCCCCACAGCAACACATAGTCAGGCTTGTTTTGGCGAATTTGCAGCCAAGTGGCTGTTTGCTCCACACCCGGGTGCGTCACAGGCAGCAAGGAGAGATCAAAGCCTTGGGTCTTGGCACGCTCTTGTAGTAAAGCAATTGGCTCTTTCCCATAGGGACTGTCGTGGTAGACCAAAGCAATTTTTTTGCCTTTGAGACTACCCAGCGCATTGCCCGTTTCCTTCTTGCTGATCACCTGCATGATGATGTCAGCGGCCGCCCAATACGTCCCCATGAGTGGGAAGTTCCACTTAAACACGCCGCCATCGGCGGACTCCGAGCGACCATAGCCTGCTGTAATCAATGGGTTTTTATCGTTAGGTGCTTTTTCTGTCAAAGCAAAAGTAATGCCAGTAGAGAGGGGTTGGAACACGCCACCATTGGCTTTGCCTTTCAAACGCTCATAGCACTCCACGCCGCGGTCAGTAGCGTAGGCTGTGTCGCATTCTTCTGTGCTAATTTTGACCCCGTTGATTCCGCCCCTGGCATTGACCATCTTGAGATAGTCGGCATAGCCGTTTGCCCATGGAATACCGTTAGGCGCGTAAGCACCCGTGCGGTACGGCAGAACGGGGAAGAACTGCTCTTTGGCCTGCGCGTACACAGCCGTGCTGGCAACGGTCAGTGCCGCTGTGGCGGATGCCGTGATCAATATCTGACGTAACTTCATGACTAACTCCTTTTAAAAATAAAAAATACAAATTAGTGAGGGAATGGCCACAAACGCAGCTTCTGTTTCGCAATGCTCCACAACTTGGCAAGGCCATGCGGCTCGACAATCAAAAACCAAACAATCAAAGCACCAAAAATCATGAACTCTGTATGCGATACGGCAGCTGTACTGACTTGCCAGCCGACCAAAGCTCCCAACTCTGGTAGCACGATATTGATGATGATGGGCAAAATGACAATGAATGCTGCGCCCATAAAACTGCCCATGATCGAACCCATGCCACCCAAAATCACCATAAACAAAAGCTGGAACGAGCGATCAACCGAAAAAGCGGCGGGCTCCCATGAGCCCAAGTGGACAAAGCCCCACAGACCACCAGCGACACCAATGATGAAGCTGGATACGGCAAAAGCCGAGAGCTTGGCATACATGGGGCGAATGCCAATGACCGCTGCTGCCACGTCCATATCCCTGATCGCCATCCATTCCCGGCCAATGGCGCTGCGAACTAAATTTTTGGCAAGCAAAGCAAACACAATTAAAAAAGCCAAGCAGAACCAGTACTTGGCCGCGGGTGAGTCAATCGGGATGCCGAACACATCAAAGCCGGAAACCGAAACACTGCCCGAGGATGAGTCGTTGGTAAACCATTTGATACGCGAGAAAGTCCAGTCGCAAAAGAACTGTGCAGCTAGGGTGGCAATCGCCAAATAAAGCCCTCGCACACGCAAACTAGGGATACCAAATATGACTCCAACGATGGTTGAAAAAACGCCACCCAGCAGTAAGCATGCAATGACGGGCATACCCTCAATGCGCACAAAAAAGTTGTAGGCAGCATAGGCTCCCACGGCCATGAATGCACCTGATCCGAGGGATATTTGGCCACAGTACCCAACCAAGATGTTTACACCCAAAGCAGCTAGTGACAAGATCAAGAAGGGAATCAAGATCGCTTTGAAGACGTACTCGTCCACTAAGAAGGGAACAACAAAGGCCGCAAAAACCAAGAGCGCTAGAACAAACCAGCGGTCTTGCGTGATGCCAAATATTTGTTGGTCAGACGAGTAACTCGTTTTAAATTGTCCGTTTTCCCGATAAATCATTTTTAATTTCCAATCGATGATTTTTTTGCTTGTGCCACTCGCTTTGCCCGCCTAATTTTGCATGGCAAAGTGAGCACCGCCGAAAAATAATAGCTCTCGCATTTCATACTCGATCTATTATTTTTTCGCCAAACAACCCTTGCGGACGGAACAGCAAAAACACTAACGCCAGCACGTAGGCAAACCAAATTTCGATACCGCCGCCGACGTAAGGACCTAGGTACACTTCAGAGAGCTTTTCACCAACGCCAATAATCAGCCCACCAATGATGGCACCAGGGACTGAGGTAAGGCCGCCCAAAATCACCACAGGAAGCGCACGCAGTGCGACGCTGGTTAGCGAGAACTGAACCCCTAGTTTGCTACCCCAAATAATGCCCGCCACCAAAGCCGTGATCCCTGCTACGCACCAAACGATGACCCAAATACGGTTGAGCGGAATACCAATCGACTGCGCGGCTTGGTGGTCGTCGGCAACAGCTCTCAGGGCTCGCCCTGTTGCGGTTTTTTGGAAGAAGACGGATAGCATCGCGACTAAAGTTGCGGCAATCAAGGCAGCAATCAAATCCTCTTTGTTAATCAAGATGCCACCTGCAAATATCTTCTCCAAAATCATGACAGGCTCTTTAGGCATGCCTACATCAATTTTGTAGATGTCGCTGCCAAAGATGGTTTGACCCAGACCCTCTAGAAAATAGGTAATGCCCAGCGTTGCCATGAGCAACGTCGTGCCCTCTTGATTAACCAAATGTTGCAAAACCCATTTTTCGATAATCCAAGCGAGGATAAACATCACAATGGCCGCGCAAATAAAGCCTGCAATGTTGCCAAGCAACGCGCTTTCAATTCCGACGATTTTGGGAATCCATTCGGAAAAGCGTGCCATGGCGAGTGCCGCAAATAACACCATCGCGCCTTGGGCAAAGTTAAAAACGCCGGAGGCTTTAAAAATAAGCACAAAGCCCAGTGCGACGAGGGAATAGAGCATCCCCGTCATGAGGCCGCCCAGTAAAGTTTCTAAAAAAAATCCCATGTTGATAGTCCTTCGTCTCTTTAGTGGCTGGTGCCAAGATAAGCGTTGATCACGTCTTGGTTGCTACGCACCTCGGCGGGTGTTCCGTCGCCAATTTTTTTACCGTAGTCCAGTACCACCACACGGTCAGAGATGTCCATCACCACGCCCATGTCGTGTTCGATGAGCACGATGGTGGTACCAAACTCATCGTTCACGTCCAAAACAAAGCGGCACATATCCTGCTTTTCTTCTAGGTTCATGCCCGCCATGGGCTCATCCAGCAGCAGCACGGTGGGCTGCATCGCCAGCGCTCGGCCAAGGTCTACGCGCTTTTGCAAGCCATAGGGCAATTGGGCGACAGGGGTTTTGCGGTAGGCCTGAATTTCTAAAAAATCGATGATGTGTTCAACGTACTCGCGGTGCTTGACCTCTTCTTTTTCTGCGCCGCCTAAAAAAGGCAAGAGATGTCCAAATGGGTTGCGAAAGGCCTGCGCAAATAGTCCGCTTTTGATGCGCAGGTTGCGTCCCGCCATCATGTTGTCCAGCACACTCATGCCTTTAAAAAGCGCTAAGTTTTGGAAGGTGCGTGCCACGCCCATTTCGGCTACTTGGCGCGAGTTCATGTGAGTAAACGTTTGCCCCCTGAAGGTGATCGAACCCTGCTGCGGCGTATAGACACCGTTAATGCAATTGAGCATCGAGCTTTTGCCTGCGCCGTTGGGGCCGATGATGGCGCGCACTTCGTGCTCGCGGACATTGAAGCTGATGTTGGTCAGCGCCTTCACGCCGCCAAAGGATAAGGAGATGTTTTGCACGTCAAGGATGACGTCGCCAATTTTTTTAGAGGTACTCATAGCGTCGTGGCATCCATGATTTTGAGCGTTGCACTCACCGAGCCTGTACGCCCGTCTTCAAACTTAACCGCCGTTTCAATGAACTGTTCATTCTTGCCGCCGTACAGCGCATCGACCAAAGGCTGGTATTTCTCGGCGATGTAGCCCCGGCGTACTTTGTTGGTGCGGGTGAGTTCACCATCGTCTGCGTCCAGCTCTTTGTGCAGTACCAAAAAGCGACTGATTTGTGAGCCTGACAGCAGCTCGTCTTTGGATAAGTCGATATTGACCTGATTCACGCAGTCTTGAATCATGGCGTAGACCTCCGTCTTTTGCGCCAAATCGGTGTAGCCTGCGTAGGGTAAATTGCGTCGTTCGGCCCAATTGCCAACGGCATCAAAGTCGATATTGATCATCACGCACACGCGCTCTCGTCCATCGCCGTATGCGACTACTTCTTTGATGAAAGGGAAGAACTTGAGCTTGTTCTCCACGTATTTGGGGGCAAACATGGCACCGTCTTTGGCACCTCCGGCGATGCGTCCCACGTCTTTGACGCGGTCAATAATTTTGAGGTGTCCGTCGCTATCTAAAAAGCCCGCGTCACTGGTGTGGTACCAGCCGTCTTCGGTCAAGACCTCGGCGGTCGCCTCGGGGTTTTTATAGTAGCCCTTGAGCAAACCTTTTGAGCGCACCATTACCTCGCCATTGCTGGCCACTTTAATTTCAACCCCACGGCAAGGGATACCCACGGTATCGGCTTTGGCTGCGTTATCAGGTTGCAAGCAAACAAACACAGCGGTTTCAGTGGAGCCATAGAGCTGTTTCAAGTTCACGCCAATCGAGCGATAAAACGTAAACAGATCGGGGCCGATGGCCTCGCCTGCGGTATACGCCACGCGCACACGGCTCATGCCAAGGTTGTTGCGTAGCGGGCCGTAGACCAATAGATTGCCCAGCGCGTAGGACAGACGATCAAGCAGCGCAACGGGCTTGCCATCCATGAGTGCAGGCCCGACGCGCTTGGCAACTGCCATGAAGTGATGGAACATCTTGCGCTTGATCGCGCCCGCATCCTCCATACGAATCATCACGCTGGTGAGCAAGCCTTCAAACACGCGCGGTGGTGCAAAGTAGTAGGTCGGGCCAATTTCTTTCAGGTCAATCGACACCGTGCCTGCTGACTCCGGGCAATTGACCACATAGCCGCAGCACAGCCACTGGGCATACGAGAAGATGTTTTGCCCAATCCAAGCTGGTGGCAGGTAAGCCAGTACTTCCTCGCGTTCGGTCAACTTATCAAACTCTTGACCGGCCTCGGCACGGTCTAGCAAGCTGCTGTGCGTGTGTACCACCCCTTTGGGGTTGCCGGTGGTGCCGCTGGTAAAAAACATCGCCGCCACATCCTCGGCTTGGCCTTGGTCAACTTCAGCTTTGAAGAATTCAGGATGTGCCGCCGCGTAGTCTTCGCCTGCGTCAATCAAACTATCCAGCGATGCCACGCCCAAGGCCGAGTAATGACGCAGACCACGTGGGTCATCAAAATAAATCTGCGTCAGAAGTCCGGGGCATTGGCTGCGAATGTCAACCAGCTTATCGACTTGCTCTTGGTCTTCGGCAAATGCAAACTTGACCTCGGCGTTGTTGACGGGGAAGACGTACTCAACAGCGTTGGCATCTTGGTACATGGGGATGGGGATAGCGCCTAGGCTCTGCGCTGCCAGCATCGTGGCATACAGGCGCGGCCTGTTACTGCCTACCAGCACCATGTGGTCGCCGCGTGCAAGGCCGGCCGCATGAAGCCCGCAGGCGATCGCCTCGACAAGGGCAGCCATATTTTGCCAAGAGGTCGCTTGCCAAATGCCGTATTCTTTTTCGCGCATGGCCGTCGCTGCGGGTCGTCCAGCAGCGTGCATCAAAAGTAGCTTGGGGAAAGTTGTATCCATAAGCGCCGAATGTAGGCGCTGCTTTGACGCTATGGTGTCGTTACAACGACAATCCTAGGGTCAGTCCTAGTAGGAGTTTCCCTTAAAAATAGAGGAGCCTTTGTCAAATTGCGACAAGACTTATCCGATATGCTGAAATTGCCATGCCCGCCTCTCATTTTTTAAAACACCAGCGTCCCGCAGCGCCGCAAGAGCTAGCCACCATTCCGTGGTTGGCGCAGCTCGCGCCCGAGTGGCGCACGCGCGTGGTGGAGCAGCTTCGCGTGACGCAGGCGGCGCAAGGCGAGTACATTTGCCGCGTGGGCAAACCCGTCAGTCACTGGTTTGGCGTGATTGAGGGGCTGATCAAAATGAGCAGTGATAGCGAGGACGGCAAGACGACCACGTTTATTGGGGTTCCATCGGGCGGTTGGTTTGGCGAGGGCACGGTCTTGAAGCGTGAGCCGTATCGCTACAACATCCAACCGCTGCGTCCCACCTTGGTGGCGGGGATTACGGCAGAGTTGTTTATGGATTTGTTGGATCACTCGATTGCGTTTAATCGTTTTGTGATGCATCAGCTCAATGAGCGGGTCAGTCAATTTATCTCGGGCATTGAAGCTGACCGTATGCGCGACCCGGACAGGCGCGTGGCGCACACGCTGGTGAATTTGATGAATCCGCAGCTGTATCCGCGCCTTGGTAGCTCCATCAAAATCACGCAACAAGAGTTGGCTGATTTGGCGGGTTTGTCGCGCCAGCGGGTGAACATGGCGCTTCAACATTTAGCGGCAGAGAACAAAATCGCGCTGGAGTATGCGGGGCTGCGGGTTTTAGATATGAAGGGTTTGATGCTGTGAGTGATGTGATTCGTTTGAATAAGCGCATGGCCGAATTAGGGCTTTGTTCGCGCCGCGAGGCGGATGACTGGATCGCACGCGGCTGGGTGCGCGTGAACGGTGCGCCTGCGGTGCTCGGGCAGCCCGTTCCTGTCGATGCCCGTATTGACATTGATCGGCGGGCTTCTAGACAACAAGCCGAGCAGGTGACGGTGGTATTGCACAAACCGATTGGTTTTGTGAGCGGCCAAGCCGAGGACGGCTATGAACCCGCCAAGGTGCTGGTGGAGCCGCACCAGCGCTGGAGTGAGGACACGTCGCCCATCAAATTTAGCCCGCAGCATTTGCAAAGCCTCGTGCCCGCAGGCCGCTTGGATATTGACTCTACGGGCTTACTCATCCTCACGCAGGACGGGCGCGTGGCGCGTACCTTGATTGGCGAGGACTCGCAGATTGAAAAGGAATATCTGGTGCGCGTGAGTTACCGCACACCGCAGCGCGGGCTGCTCACGGTGGACGTGCAAAGCGCCTTTCCGCCCGAGCAGCTAGCGCGGTTGCGGTTGGGCCTGCACATGGACGGCAAGCCGCTGAAGGCCGCGCGGGTGGAGTGGCAAAACCCCGAGCAATTGCGCTTTGTTCTGACCGAGGGCAAAAAACGCCAAATCCGCCGCATGTGCGAAGCCGTTGGACTGACCGTGGTGGGACTCAAGCGCGTGCGGATTGGTAAACTGATGCTGGGTCATTTGCCGCTGGGACAATGGCGTTACCTGCGAGCGGATGAACGATTTTGATCTCTAACCTGACTTGTACAGAAAGAAAAATATGCACATGAAATATAAAGCACCCATCCTGAAAGCCTTATCCGCCGTGGCCTTTGGGGCAATCTGCCTTGCAGCCCAAGCACAGCAAGGCGTCGTGAATGCCGTGTGTTCCACCGATCAAACTTGGTGCGATTTGGCGGCCAGTGATTTCCAAAAAGCGACAGGCATCAAAGTACTGCAAGTTCACAAGCCCACGGGCGAGGCGCTGGCGCAGATACGCGCCGAGGCTGCCAATCCTAAAACCGACATTTGGTGGGGCGGTACGGGAGACCCGTTTTTGCAGGCCGCCGAGGTGGGGCTATTGGAGCCGTATCGCCCCAGCTACATCAATGATTTGTACGCTTGGAGTGTGCGTCAGTACGCGATGACGCAAAACAAAGTGGGCGGCTTTTACACGTCGGCCATTGGCTTTGGCTGGAACACCGAAGTGCTCAAGAAAAAAGGCCTGCCCGAACCTAAGTGCTGGAAGGACTTGATTGACCCCAAGTACAAAGGGCAAATTGAAACCTCGCATCCCGCAGCCAGCGGTACGGCCTACACCATTTTGGCGGGTCTGGTGCAATTGATGGGCGAGGATGCTGCGTTTGATTACATGAAAAAGCTGCACAAAAACATCACCGCCTACACCCGTAGCGGTCAAGCGCAAGCGCCCAATGTAGCCAAGGGCGAAGTGGCGATTGGCTTGTCGTTTATTTTTGGGTTTGATGGCTGGACGCAGCGTGGTTATCCCGTTAAGACGGCTGCACCGTGCGAGGGCACCAGCTACGAAGTTGGTGGCATTGCGCTGATTAAAGGCAGTAAAAATCCAGAGGCGGCCAAAAAATACTACGACTGGCTGATGAGCCCCGCTGGTCAAGGCGTGGGAGCCCGTGCCAATAGTTTGCAAGCGCCGGCTAATAAGACGTTTAAAGCCGACCCTCGGATTCCGATGATTGATAACGTGCGCCTTGTGAAGTACGACTTTGAAAAATACGGCAAGGCCGCAGAGCGTAAACACTTGATTGAGCGTTGGCAGCGTGAGGTGGAGAGTGCACCTAAATAAGTGCCTTGAAATGATCGCGAGCGCCCCTACTTATAGGGGCGTTCTTTTTTCTTTATCTTATTTTTAAGCCATGACAACCAAAC
>CAZAIW010000084.1:0-3343 GCA_964485285.1 uncultured Burkholderiaceae bacterium
CCACCGTGCTGTTCAACCCCGACACCGGCGAGACCCGCGCCATGCGCACCAAAGAAGACGCGGCCGACTACCGCTACTTCCCCGACCCCGATTTGCCGCCGCTGGTGATTGAAGAGGCGTGGATCGAGCAGGTGCGAGCCGACATGCCCGAGTTGCCCCGCGTGATGGCCGAGCGCTTTCAGGCGCAGAACGGGTTGTCGGATTACGACGCGACCCAGCTCACGCAAAGCGTGGCGCTTGCCCATTACTTTGAGCGTGCAACAGCGGCCTGCCACCAACCCAAGCTGGTGAGTAACTGGCTGAGCGGCGAGGTGTCCCGCAGGCTCAATCAGGACGAGGCTTCCATCGATGCCTGCCCTGTCAGCCACAGCCAGCTTGGCTTGCTGGTTAGCCGCATTGCGGATGGCACGCTCTCCAACAACGCCGCCAAACAAGTGCTCGATGTGCTGTGGACGGATGGCGGTGAGGTCGACACCATCATCCTAGCCAAAGGCCTTAAGCAAATGAACGACACGGGGGCGTTGGAAAAAATCGTGCTGGACGTGATCGCCGCCAACCCCAAAAACGTGGACGAATACAAAGCTGGCAACGCCAAAGCCTTGAATGCGCTGGTCGGTCAAATCATGAAAGCCAGCGGCGGCAAAGCCAATCCGGCGCAGGCCGGTGAGCTACTACGTGCCAAGTTAAACTGACACATCACGCGCCTATCATGGCGCTTTCTTCATCATCAGGAGTTTTTATGAAACGCATCTTCGCATCATCTGCCATCGCGCTGGCCATCGGCCTTGGCGCTGCTTCATCCGCTTTGGCACAAACACAAATTCAGTGGTGGCACTCCATGACCGGCGCGACAGGCGACTGGGTGGGCGAGCTGGCCAACGGCTTTAACGCGAGCCAAAAAGAGTACAAGGTCAACCCCGTGTTTAAGGGCACATACGACGAGAGTTACGCCGCCACCATTGCGGCCTATCGCGCGGGCAATGCACCGCACATCGTACAAATTTTTGAGGTAGGTACCGCCTCCATGATGGCCAGCAAAGCCATCAAGCCCGTGACCGACGTATTTAAAGATGGCGGCATCACGTTTGATGCAGCGCAGTACGTGCCCGCCGTGTCGAGCTACTACACAGCGCCTAATGGGCAGATGCTGTCGTTTCCGTTTAACAGTTCGACAACCGTGTTTTTCTATAACAAAGACATGTTCAAAAAGCACGGGCTAGACCCCAACAAAGCGCCAGCCACATGGCCCGAAGTGGCGGCGGCCGCCGCCAAACTGAAGACCAGCGGCGAGAAGTGCGGCTTCACCCCAGCATGGCAAAGCTGGACGCAGTTAGAGAGCTTTAGCGCGTGGCACAACACCGTGTTTGCCACCAAAAACAATGGCTTTGATGGTTGGGGCGCACGTCTTGCGTTTAACAGCCCGCTGCATGTGCGCCACATCGAAAACTTAGCCAATATGCAAAAGCAAGGTTTGATGACGTATGCAGGTCGCCGCACCGAAGCAGAGGCCAAATTCTGGACGGGCGAGTGCGCCATGCTGACCTCCTCCTCGGCGGCGTATGCGGGCATCAAGCGCAACGCCAAGTTTGACTTTGGGATTGCACCCTTGCCCTACTACCCCGACGTGGCCGGTGCGCCGCAAAACACCGTAATTGGTGGCGGCAGCCTTTGGGCGATGGCGGGTAAAACAGCTAGCGAATACAAAGGCGTGGCGCTGTTTTACCAATACCTCTCGGACGCGAACGTGCAAGCCAAAAGCTCGCAGCTGACGGGTTATTTACCTCTGACCAACAAGGCGTATGAAGTCTCCAAAGCCAGCGGGTTTTACGAGAAAAATCCGGGCACCGATGTGGCCGTCAAGCAGATGATTGTGAAGACCACAGCTAAATCGCGCGGCATTCGCCTCGGTAACTTTGTGCAAGTGCGCAACGTGATCGACGAAGAGTTGGAAGCCATTTGGGCGGGCAAGAAGACCGCCAAAGAAGGTTTAGACGCGGCGGTCAAACGTGGTAATGAGCAGCTAGAAAAGTTTGAAAAAGCACAAAAAGCGCAAAAATAAAAATGATCAGCCTGCAAGCCTCATTTCATAAGACCTCTGGGCTTGCCGCCTTGCAGGCCTTGCGGGTATTAGCCTGCGGGCTTGCTCTTGGTTTTTTGTCGCCATTTGCCTTGGCCGAGAAGGCCGATAAGGACAAGCCCATTAACTTAGAGGCCGACTCCGCCGTTTACGACGACGTCAAGCAAGTCATGGTGGTGGAGGGGCGTGTGCTGGTGACCAAGGGCACCTTGGTACTACGCGCCACGCGGCTCGAGCAGCGCGAAGACCGCGACGGCTATCAATTTATGGACGCGACGGCCAAAGCGGGCGAGCGCGTGTTCTTTCGGCAAAAGCGCGAAGGACTCGATGAGTTCATGGAGGGCGAGGCCAATCGCATCGAGTACGACGGCAAGCTAGACGTGCTCAAGCTCACAGGCAAAGCCGTGATGCGCCGCCTGCGCGGTTCGGTGGTGGCAGACGAATCCATGGGCAACGTCATCGTGTTTAACAACATGACGGAAACTCTCAGCATCAACGGCGTTGCTGCGCCCAGTAGCACCACCAATAACGCCACCAGCCAAGCGCCCAGTCAGCGCGTGCGCATGATGCTCTCGCCCAAAACGGATGCCACCAAGCCACAAGCCGCGCCTGCGGGTGCTGCCCAACCCCCAGTCCCGTCCCCAGCGCCTGTGCTGCGCGGGGCGACTCAATTGGAAGCGAAGTAGTCCATGGCAGATGGCATCACACGTTTGATCGCGCAGGGCTTGCAAAAAACCTATGGCCGCAGGCAGGTGGTGAAGGATGTGTCGCTGGAGGTGTCCGAAGGTGAGGTGGTCGGGCTCCTAGGCCCCAACGGCGCGGGCAAGACCACCTCGTTTTACATGGTGGTCGGACTGGTGCGATCCGATGCGGGTTCGATCACGCTGGGCGGCGAGCCGATTCATAACTTGCCCATCCACCAACGCTCGCGCATGGGGTTGAGCTACTTGCCGCAAGAGGCATCGATCTTTCGCAAACTCACGGTGGAGCAAAACGTGCGTGCGGTGCTAGAGCTGCAAGACTTGTCGAATGAACAAATCGATGCACGGCTCGATCAGCTGTTGGCGGAGTTGCGTGTCGATCACTTGCGCGCATCGTCCGCTTTGTCGCTCTCGGGGGGCGAGCGCCGCCGCGTTGAGATCGCCCGCACGCTGGCCACCGAGCCACGTTTTGTTCTGCTTGATGAACCCTTTGCGGGTGTTGATCCGATTGCGGTGATCGAGATTCAGCGCATCATCCAGTTCTTAAAAGAGCGCGGTATCGGTG
>CAZAIW010000084.1:3353-9413 GCA_964485285.1 uncultured Burkholderiaceae bacterium
CGACCACAACGTGCGCGAGACGCTGGGCATTTGTGACCGCGCCACCATCATTAGCGAGGGGCGCGTGCTGGCACAAGGCACGCCCGCTGACATCATCGCTAACGCCGATGTGCGGCGCGTGTATCTGGGCGAACACTTCAAGATGTAGGCGAGTCCTTGAATGAAGCAAGGACTGGGACTTGGCTTTTCACAAAGCCTAGCATTCACACCGCAATTACAGCAAACGATACGCTTGCTCCAACTCTCCAGCCTAGAGCTGGAGCAAGAGGTCGAGCAGCAACTGCTGACCAATCCATTTTTAGAGCGCGACGATGGCGTGAGCGAGCGCGAGCAATTTGACTTTGCGTCAAGCGCGGGGCACCAGAGCCGAGATGATGAGCGCCATGAGGACGAGGGCGGTGATAGCGAGGGCGGCGGTGTTCCTAGTGATAGTGGTCATGGCGGCGAAGAGTTTGGTGAAGAGGCGGTCAACTGGGAGGGCGACGGCTCGGTGGAGATCGTGCCCGGCGATGCCGAATGGGGCAACGATGCACAAGGCGAGTGGTCTGCAAGCCCCCATTCCAAAGGCTTGGCGAGCGGGGGCGAGGCGTTTGATCCGCTGGGTGGACTCGCCCAAGCAACCCGTTTGCAAGATCACCTCAAGCAACAAGCACGGCATCTGCGCTTAACCCAGGTAGAGGCCGCCAGCCTTGATTTTTTAATTGACTCGCTGGACGAACGCGGTTTTTTGACCGATTCACTGGATGAGCTGGCCAGCAGTTTGAGTCAGAACCAAAAGGGTCAGGAAGGGCAAGAGGACGAAGAGGAGCAAGGGGGCGAAGAAGATCAAGAGCGCTTGGTGGATCAGTTCCGCCTCGCACAAAAATGGCTGCAAAGCTTGGATCCGTGCGGCGTGGGAGCCAGCTCGGTGAGCGAATGTTTGCAACTGCAATTGAAGGATAAGCAAGAGCAGCTTGCGCCCCAGGTTTTTCAAGTGGCCGTGCAATTGGCCGCTTTGCCACTGGAGCAGCTGGCAAAACCGAACGTAAAGAAGCTTATTCAAACATGCCGATGCCCTGAAGGCCTTATCCAAAAAGGCTTGCAGGCCATTCGTGCCTGCGAGCCAATACCCGCAAGGCGTTTCGCGGCATGGCATGATGAAATTGTCGTTCCAGACGTGTTGGTAAGGCCGCTACAGCCGGCTCGGGGCGTGCAAGGTATGCAAGGGGCGCAAGGCGTGCGCTTTGCGGTATCGCTCAACCTAGACTTGATGCCGCGCCTCAAAGTCGATGAGATCACGACCCGCTTGCTGCACATCGACCGCGCACGCGCTGGCAAAAACGAAGCCATGCAGCAGGCGCTGGGCGAAGCGCGTGGGTTTATCAAAGCCATCACGCAGCGCTTTGATACGGTGCTGCGCGTGGCCAAGGCCATTGTGGCGCGGCAAGGCGCTTTCTTGCAGCACGGTGCGGTTGCCATGCGCCCACTGGTGCTGCGCGACATTGCCGACGAGCTAGGACTGCACGAGTCCACGGTCTCGCGCGTGACGACCAACAAATACATGGCCACGCCGCAGGGCATGTTTGAGTTCAAGTATTTTTTCGATGCCAGCTTAGGCGCTGGCTCCCATGGTGCTACATCGGGCACGGCGGTGCGGGCTTTGCTGGCGCAGCTCATCGCCAGCGAGAGCAAGGCCAAGCCCTTATCGGATGGCAAGTTGTCCGAGGCACTGGGGCAGCAAGGCATTGAGTGCGCGCGCCGAACCGTGACCAAATACCGCGAGGCGATGCGCATTCCAACCGCCAGCTTGCGCAAGCTCGCCCCAGCAAGGTGACAATCACGGCATGACAACCCCATCGCTTTCTATCTTTTTACCTTGCGCCGCTGGCGTGGAGGAGTTGCTCCGCGCCGAAGTGGCGACCATTTTGAATCGCCCCGCCAACGCGATGTCGCAGTCGCAGCGCGGCGGTGTTGCGCTCATGGCGGCGCAAAGCGACATCATGCGACTGAACTTGCACAGCCGTTTGTGCCAACGTGTGCTGATTCGGTTGGCGCAAGCGCCCTATCGCTCCGAGGCCGATATTTACGAAGCCGCCAAAGACGTGCCGTGGGATGCGTGGTTTGTGCCGCAGCGAACCTTCAAGATTGACATCACGGCGCAGCACAGCCCGCTCAAAAGCTTGAACTTTGCGGCCTTGCGCGTCAAAGACGCTATTTGTGATCGCTTTCGTGACCTCACGGGCGAGCGCCCCAGCGTCGATACGCATCGCCCCGATATGCGCGTTTATGTGCATCTGACGGCGGATCAAGTCACGCTCTACCTTGACACATCGGGCGAGCCGCTCTTTAAACGCGGCTGGCGCACCGAGGTGGGCGAGGCACCGCTGAAGGAGACGCTGGCAGCAGCGATGCTCGCGGCTGTGGGATGGGAGCAGGCCTGCGAGCAAGGCGTGCCGCTGTACGACCCGTGCTGCGGCTCGGGCACGATTGCGATTGAGGCCGCACAAATCGCTTGCCACATCGCACCGGGGCTGAATCGATTTTTTGCCTTTGAACGCTTCGATGGTTTTGACCCCGCACCTTGGGAAGCCTTGCGGCAAGAGGCTCTGGCCAGCATTCGTCCGGCCAAAGCGCCCATTTTTGCCAGCGATATTGCGCACCGCATGATCGATTTTGCCAAGCGCAACGCACAGCAAGCGGGACCCGATGAGATCGTTGCCAACGCCATCAACTTCAGAGGGGGCGATGCACTGGAGCGCATGCCGCCCCTGCAACTTGAAGCGGGACAAGCGGGGATCGTGATGCTCAATCCGCCTTATGGTGAGCGGATCGAAACCGGGGGATTTTCCAAAACCATCACCGAGGACGGACAAGACTTTTTTGCCTTGCTCGCCACGCACTGGAAACGCAACTTTCCGGGCTGGACGGGTTGGATTTTGACTCCCGACTTAAAACTGCCCACGCGCATGCGTCTTAAAGAATCACGGCGCATCCCCATGTGGAATGGCCCTATCGAATGTCGTCTGTTCAAGTTTGAGATGGTGAAAGGTGCCGCGCGTGCCTAGCATTCATATCACCGACATCGAAGCGGCCATCAACCACTGGCGTGGCAAAAGCGAGGCCAGCGACGGGGTCAGTCTGTCGCCCCCGCTGCGCGAGCTGGCGACGGTTTATGCGCTGATGGTGTGGCGCAAAGACGTACAAGTCGTCACCGATCACATGCCCGCTAAGGCTTATGCCGCTTGGCTTGCGTGGTACGAGACCACGCCCGACACGCCATGCATTGCGATTTGTTCGACCAGCCAAGGCGACGCGCACTGCAAGGGTTGCGGACGCACGTTTGATGAGGTGCAGCGCTGGCCCGAGATGAGCCCTGTCGATAAGCGCCAAACGTGGCATCGCATCACCACCGAAGGCTTGGCGTGGCGCTTTAATCGCTACGCCGAACGCGCGATGGAGGGCGCGCAGGAGCGCCTCGCCTCGCGTTTGATTTAAAAACTGCCGTGAGTCGATGCCGGAAATATCCTCAAGCGATAGAGAGGTTAGCGGTGTTGATTTTGGTGCCACTTTGCAAAAGCCTGCGCTTGGAAGTCGCTGCCAGCAAGAGATAGGTGGTCATCATCACGGTAGAGTAATTGACCATCCTTCATCGCCCAGCACCACTGCGCGTCACAAAACGCCTCCCACGCTTTGAAGACTTTCACACTGGGGAAGTCCTGCATGACCTTTGCCACCGCGCGGCGATATACGGCGCTGCGTGCGTCTATATCTGGGCGTGACACGGCGCATGGGGTTTTCAGCGTTTGCGATAAGTGCGACCAAGAAGGAAGGTAGGGGCGCGCGGCAAGGCAAGAAGCAACATCAAAATTTAAAGGAGGAACATCCTCAAAGTAAATGATGTTTTTATGGCTTGCCGTCAGCCGAGCAAGCGTTGCATGCAAAGCAGCTTCAAAATTGCGAGCTAATTCCTCAGCCGTATGTGCGACTTGTCCCTTCAATAAAGATTGATGAACAATGGAGTCGGGTGCTTGCCAGTGCCGCTCTCGCATCGCGTAGGCCGCTGTGTGAGCCAGAATAAGGGTGTGTGCCGAAGAGGCAAGAGCCGCCTCCAGTGAGGAATTCATGACAGCGGGGCAATTTGTCCAGACACCATTTCTGGCGTTATCAAAATCGAACAGCGGCGCACAACTGTCGTGTTCGATCATCAAGAAATTGCCTAATGAAGTCAGTTGCGACAAGCCTGCAAATGCAGCTGAGGCATGGCTATCACCCAGCAAAATGGTGTCTGGTTTGGTGATAACGCCCGTAAAGCCACAAGCGCTGGTCGTCGCAAAGTGCTTGAGGCACTCATCGCGGCGCAGCTCTCCCCAGCCCGAGTGAAAGCCCAGTTGCTGCCTTAAGCCTTCCGCTTCCCTCACCGCTTTGCGCCACGGGAAGCCTTCTTGCACATAGGCGCGGTACCCCGCCCATCCTACCAACGCCAGCATGCCGCACAGCAGTGCGATTTTGAAGTGATAGCCGCGTGGGTGCTGCCCCGCATGCAGCCATCGCCCCCAACTTGTGCCGTAGCGTAGGGGCTTTTCTAGTAGCACATAGGTCAGGTAGGCTAGGATGAAACTCAAAGCGACAGCCGTCATGCGGATGCTCGGAGAGGGCGTTGCACCATTCAAGATTCGCGCAAAACTGAGCAGCGGCCAATGCCACAAATACAGCGGATAGCTGATCAGCCCCACACCCACCAAGAGGCGGTTGGATAACACTTTGCGATTGAACCACGCGGGCTTGTTGCCTGCGCCCGCATAGACAAGTGCAAGCACCGCTAGGCACAGCAACAAAGTGGAGTGACTTGGCCAAGGGCTGCTTTTGTCGATGGTGAAAAGTGCATAGGCGATCACGCCTGCGCCTAAAAAGGCGCTGAGGTTTTTCCATGCATGGCGCTCAAACCAAGGGTACGCGGTTGGTGCGTGAGCCCGCTGATCGATGCGAGCCAGTGCTGCGCCACTGAGCAATTCCCAAAAGCGTGTTTGCGGTGAAAAAAAGGAGCCGACCGCATCGATATGTGTGCTCAGGTACATCGAGAAATAAGAGCCGCAGATCAGTAACAAGAAGGCCGTGAGCATGTGGAATCGCGCCTTCCAAAGCACCCATAAGGTGAAGGGCCACAGCAGGTAGAACTGCTCCTCTACGCCCAGCGACCATAGATGCAGCAAGGGTTTGGTGTCGGCGGCGTTATCAAAGTAACCGGCCTCAAACCACAGCACAAAGTTGGCGACAAAACCCGCACCAGCAGCCGTGTATTTGCCAAGCTGCTGGTACTCATTGGCAAACAAACCGAACCAACCGAATGCATAGCAGGCGATGAAGACGGCGATTAACGCGGGGAAAATGCGCACCATGCGACGGGCATAAAAATGCGCGATAAACCCCATGAAGCCATGCCAATTCCGTGCAGCTGAGTTTGTACCTGCTGCGCAGCAGGCCTTGTCGGATAAGGCTTGCAGCTGCCGCAGCAAAATGCCCGTGATTAAAAAGCCGGAGAGCACAAAGAAAACATCGACTCCCACAAACCCGCCCGTCACCCTGTTTGGAAAAGCGTGAAAGCCGATGACGGCTAAAACAGCAATGGCGCGAAGGCCGTCAATGTCGGAGCGGTAATGGGGCTGTTCGCTCATAAGATGTGCAGCGCTCACTGCTCATAAGATGCTTCGCGCCAATGTCGCCGCCTTGCCCACATAGCTGGCAGGTGTCATCGCGAGCAAACGCGCTTTGTCGGCAGCTGGAATGTCAAGCTTGGCAATCATGCTGTGCAAATCGGCGGCGTGCACGGTTTTGCCGCGCGTGGCTTCTTTGAGTTGCTCATAGGCGTTTTGTACGCCAAAGCGGCGCATCACGGTTTGAATCGGCTCGGCCAGCACTTCCCAAGCGGCATCTAAGTCGGCGGCTAGCGCCTCTTCGTTGATCTCCAATTTACCAAGACCTGCCAAGAGCGACTCGTAGGCCAGCAAGCTGTAGCCCAAGCCCACACCAATGTTGCGCAGCACGGTGGAGTCGGTCAGGTCACGCTGCCAGCGCGAGATGGGC
>CAZAIW010000085.1:0-9384 GCA_964485285.1 uncultured Burkholderiaceae bacterium
CCGTCGATGTGCGCGTCTCCACGCTGCCCTCGGCGTATGGCGAGCGAGCAGTGCTGCGGCTGCTGGACAAGAGCGAATCCAAGCTCACGCTAGAAGCCGTCGGGATGCAAGGCGAGCTGTTGCGCCGCTTTTTGCAACTGATCGCGCAGCCGCACGGCATCATCTTGGTGACGGGCCCCACGGGCTCCGGTAAAACGACCACGCTGTACTCGGCGCTCGGTAAGCTCGATGCCCACGCCAGCAACATCATGACCGTTGAAGACCCGATTGAATACGAGCTAGCGGGCATTGGGCAGACGCAGGTCAACGCCAAAATTGACCTCGACTTTGCCAAGGCACTGCGCGCCATCTTGCGGCAAGACCCCGATGTCATCATGATTGGTGAAATCCGCGATTTTGAAACCGCACAAATTGCGATTCAGGCCTCGCTCACCGGGCACTTGGTGCTGGCGACGCTGCACACCAACGACGCGGCCAGCGCCATTACGCGCTTGATCGATATGGGCATCGAGCCATTTTTGCTCAGCTCCTCTTTGCTGGGCGTGCTGGGGCAGCGCTTGGTGCGCAAACTGTGCAGCGCCTGCGCCGGCAAGGGCTGCGCCGATTGCGCTCACACGGGCTACAGCGGGCGCACCGGGATTTTCGAGTTGCTCACCACCGACGACGCGATGCGCGCGCTCATCCACACCAGCGCTAGCGAAGCGCAAATACGCGATGCGGCCATCGCTGGTGGCATGGTGCTGATGCGTGAGGATGGCGAGCGCTTGGTGCGCGAGGGCATCACCACCCGCGAAGAGTTGGTGCGAGTGACGAGGGACTAAAAAGGAGATTCAATATGTCTATACCCACACAAACGGAAATTCAATTAATAATTAATAAACAAATACTCAAACCAGTTCGCATTATTGATGCCGAATATCATCGGGTTAGGGATTTTAATGAAAGTGATGTTATTCAGCTAGAAGGACTGAATGTTGGACTTTACAAAGCCTTTGGCTGGCTTGGTGCAAACCCCAATAGTGAAAGTAAAAAAAGGTTATCTCGTATTTTTTATACTCTGGATCAACTTCCCCCAACTATATCTGCATCGTCGCTGCCTACAAAGAAAGGACTTGATAGCCTCATCGAACTTTTAACGACAGGGGAGAGAGTTGATGAGCAAGGCAAGTACTCTGATATTTTTATTATTGGCGCTCGCGGCTCTGGTAAGTCCGCCTCTATGAATTACATTTTTAACTCAAGATTTGACGAATTGATAGAGAAACACACAACTTTATTTCGCGCAGATATTGCGAAATTACATACGGACATCAATGTACCACGCCATATGCGAAACGAAGGGCCGGTGAGCATAACGAAATATGTAATATTACATGCATTTATGGTGGCGCTAGAATATAGTAACGGCAAAGAAAGAGCTTTACGACAATTTTACCCATATAAAAATGCGCAAATTCGTGATCCATCCACACTCTTTGATACGAAATTCCTTAATACGAAGGAACAACGTGAGGGCTGGGAAAACATTGTCTCTGCATACAGAGAGCTAGATCACAAAACTAGCATTAAAAATTCCGATTTAATATGGTTTATTGACAAAACTAATAAAGTCATCAGTACGGAACTGGCGGTTGATTTATGGGATAGCTTCTGCCGTTTCCTCAAAAGCCCTCAAGGAGGAGGACTTAACCGGATTGTGCTCATATTTGATGGCGTTGATAATTTACGGACTGACCAGTTTACCCATACAGAAATAAATGGCAAATCAAATCACAAGTGGTATGAAGATTATTTAAAAGAACTTATTCAATACTATCGAAGGCAAGCGCAAATTGCTCGTGCTGATCAGTTTGTTTATTCTTTTCGTAACTCAACATGGAAAGATTTTGGGAGTCTAACTTTCCAAGCATTAGGACATGGAGATCATCAACATTTAGTAGTTAGCTGTGTGCCGCAAAGACCAGCTAGGATATTCTTAAAGCGTCTACTCAACTACACACATACTGACGCACGTGATTTGGTTGTTGACTCAAGGGGATACAATGACCCCAGCGGACAACGCAGCGCATCCAATATTGAGCAAAAAATACATAGAATTAGGCGCTCTCTAACCAAAAATACAACAAGGCTTCTGTATATTTTTGCAGATGAGTTATACAAATATACTGGGTCGCAAGAAAAGCCTTGGAATAGAGCTGAAATTGTTAAAAATCTAATCCAATATGTTTTTAATGGTAACATTAGATCGTTCTTGCGAAACATGATTCTTAGCCACGTTGCCGTGGAGGAATACAATAATCATCAGCGCACTCCAATTACAGCAGAGCATCGATTTGAAACAAGTATACTAGCCGGTAACTTTTTATTTCCTCCAAATTTGGATGAAAATTTAAAAGGAAGGTGGTGTCCAAATCTTTTTGAAATTGGCAATCAACAGGAAAATGGCAAATGGACTGGTTTAAGTTGCATTCGCATGCTTCAAATATTGCCTTATGAAAATACTGACACAACGCAAAGATCATTGACTTTTGTTGAAATTAAAGATTTTCTCCTAACTCTTGGATACGAAGAAAAAACCATAGCATTATCCGCACAAATACTCTATGAATTTGGACTTATTCAGTTGAGGGAAGGGCTAAGTGGATCAAATGCGAGATATTATAAAACCCACAAAGGTAAATTTATACAATGGCTTATTTTTAATAATCTTTCTGTTTTTTATCTTATGGCAGTTAGTTCAAAATTTTCGCGCCCTATAGACACTAAGCCATTCACAAATGAGAAAGTCGATGGAGTCTGGATACATAAAAAAAATAGCCCGCGCTTTTTTATCATTGCTGCCGCAAGGACTTCAGTCCAATTCTTACGCTCTATAAAGTCGCTACATAGTTATGAACAAGTAATACTCGAAGGCGCAACTACGACCCTTCAACATGAGTTGAAAAAATATATTATAGAGCCTGATGTGGAGGGTTTAATTGAAAATCTTTCAACGCGGCTTAGAGGTGTTGGGGTTGATTATGAAGAAGAGTTATTAGCGCTGAAACGTGAATGGACTACTACTGCGATGTCTGGAGCCACAGATTTAAAGGAAAACTTTTAATCAAGGTTAATAATTAAACACCATGCCCGCCTACCAATACACCGCACTAGAGAGCGACGGTAAAACCCGCAAGGGCGTGATCGAGGCCGACACGGCGCGTGGTGCGCGTAGCAGTTTGCGGGCGCAGTCGCTGATTCCGCTAGAGGTCACGGCGGTGGTGGGCGTATCGGGCAAGGCGGCTGCGTCCCAAGGCTTGTTTGCACCGCGCCGCGCGTTTAACAACACGGCGCTGGCTGTGTGGACGCGCCAGCTGGCGGGTTTGGTGGGCGCGGGTTTGCCGCTGGAGCGGGCGTTATCGGCGCTGATCGACGAGTCAGAAAACGAAGCCCAGCGCGGCGTGGTGGCGGCTTTGCGTTCCGAGGTCAATGGCGGCGCGGCGTTTGCGGCGGCGCTGGCGGTGCATCCACGCGAGTTCTCTGATATTTATTGCGCCGTGATTGCGGCGGGCGAGCAAAGTGGCAACTTGGGCGCGGTACTGCATAAGTTGGCGGATGATTTAGAGGAGCAGCAAGCCCTCAAAGCCAAGCTCATTGGAGCCGCGCTGTATCCGGCCATCGTGACGGTGATTGCGACGGTGATTGTGATTTTTTTAGTCAGTTACGTGGTGCCGCAGGTCGCTAGTGTGTTTGCGGGTAGCAAGCGGGCGCTGCCGTTTTTAACGGTGGCGATGTTGGCTATCAGCAGCTTTATCCGCAACTGGGGATGGCTGCTGCTTTTGGTGCTGATTGGCGCAGCCGCTTTGCTGCGCTTGGCTTTGCGGCGCGAGGCGATCCGCGAGCGTTTTGATGCCGCATGGCTAGAGCTGCCCTTGGTGGGTCGGCTCTCGCGTGGTTACAACGCGGCTCGGTTTGGCGGCACGCTGGCGATGCTGGCCTTGGCGGGTGTGCCGATTTTGCGCGGACTCCAAACGGCCGCCATGACGCTGTCTAACCGTGCGCTGCGACGTGATGCGCTAGAAGCTTTGGTGCAAGTGCGCGAAGGCTCAACTTTGGCGACAGCGCTGTCTAAGCAAGGGCGCTTTCCTAGTTTGCTGGCGATGTTTGCGCGGCTGGGCGAGCAAACCGGGCAACTGCCCAAGATGCTAGACCACGCGGCTAAACAATTGGGCAACGATGTACAGCGCCGTGCTTTGGCGCTGGCAACCATCCTAGAGCCGCTTTTGATTGTGGCGATGGGCGTGATGGTTTTATTGATCGTGCTGGCGGTTTTGCTGCCCATCATTCAAATGAATCAGTTTATGAAGTGAGTCAGCATGGGTGTGGATGATGGGTTCGACAAAGCGACTGTCGGTTCATGCCACGTTGTCGAATGAGGGCGCGAGTGAAAAATTTAATGCGATTTTTTCAATACGAAAAAAGCTGGTGGTGCTTCACACCATGTGGGTTCATTTATGAAAATAAAAAAGCCGTACTGCTGTATGCACATATCCGAAGATACCCCACAGCTAACGTCCAAAACGTCGTACGGCTGATCCATTTTAATTGAAAATAAATCTCATGATGAAAAAGTTAGTGGTAGCCATATCCAGTCGAGCGCTCTTTGATTTTGAAGCGGAAAACACCGTCTTTGAAACGCATAACGACAAAGCATACATGCGCTTGCAGTTAGATAAGTTGGAAGAACCTGCCAAGCCGGGCGTGGCGTTTTCGCTGGTCAAAAAACTACTGTCATTTAATCGAGCAGATGATGGCGCACCACTTGCCGAACCGCGCGTGGAGGTCGTGATCTTGTCGCGCAATGATCCCGTGTCGGGGATGCGTGTGTTTCGTTCGGCGCAGCACTATGGGCTGCATATCCAGCGCGGCACATTTACTCGCGGCGAGTCGCCGTGGCGCTACCTCAAGCCGCTACATGCCAATTTGTTTTTGTCGGCCAATTTGGATGATGTGCGTGCCGCGCTGCAAGCGGGCGTACCGGCCGCGCAGGTCTATCCTTTGTCCAAACGAGCCAGTCACGCCCATCCTAGCGAGGTGCGCATTGCGTTTGACGGTGACGCGGTGCTCTTTTCGGACGAAGCCGAGCAGGTGTTTCAAGCGCAGGGGCTCGATGCTTTCCAAAAGCATGAACGTGAGCGTGCTACGGTGCCACTGCCAGCAGGCCCCTTTAAGCCGCTACTGCAAGCGCTGCATCATTTGCAGGCGGTAGGCAATCAACAGATGCGTCTGCGCACAGCGCTGGTCACGGCGCGTAGCGCCCCTGCGCACGAGCGAGCCATTCGCACCTTGATGAGTTGGAACATTGATGTGGATGAAGCCATGTTTTTAGGTGGCCTTGCCAAAGGTGAGTTTTTGCGCGAGTTTGAACCCGATTTTTTCTTTGATGATCAAACTCGCCATGTCACCGCTGCGTCGGAACACGTACCCTCGGGGCATGTGGCCAGCGGGGTGACGAATCAGTTGAATGAGGGCAAAAATGCGCGGTAATCGCATGAGCGATGGCGGTTTCTACAATGATAAAAAAAAGGAAAAAGATGCAGCCCACCCCCATAAACTTGAGTGAACGAATGATGGCGTTTGTGTTTTGCTTGGTGATTGCCACGTTGTCAGCGTGTGGCGGTGGCGGTGGTGGCGGTGGTGGCACGGGCACTGGTGCGACTGCGGGTACGGGAGCGGGGGTAACGACTAACCCAAGCTTTAATTTAGTGGGAGCAGACGCGCAGCCCATGAGTGTCTTGGCAACGGGATCGGCGACGATGACCAGTCAAACTTTGCAGGTTGTCGTCACCGACCCGCAGCAGCTTCCATTGACCTACACCCTACTATCCGCTCCAACCAAGGGTATTGCCAGCGTTAGTAGTTCTGGGGTTGTGAGTTACTCGGTCTCAACACTCACCAGCGCGACCAGTGATAGCCTGATGGTTAATGTGACCAATGGCGCGTATGGCAAGGTGGTCACCGTCCCCATCACCATTAGCACGGACTCGTTGGCGATTCGCGCAAGTGACCAAAGTTTGCATATCGATGTGGGCGCTAGTTCGGGTACGGTCACGAAAACCTTGCCGTTATTGGCGCAAAACCCGACGAGCGGTACAACGCTTAGTTACGCCATTAGCACGCCGCCCAGTTATGGCGTGGCGACGGTTAATAGTGTTGGATTGCTCAGTTACAGCATCACCACGCCAACATCTGCCAGCAGCGATAGTTTGCAGGTGCGGATTAGTAATGGCAGCAAGTCGCGTGTGATTTCGGTGTTGCTGAGTATGGATAGCACGACGAGTCCCGACCCGCTTCTTAAGTGGCAGTGGCATCTGGTGAATCAAAACCAATACCTCTCCTCTACCAACCCTGCCATCAACCAAGGGTGCGATCTCAACATTGTGCCCTCAGCCACGCGCACATGCGGTGGTGTTGTCGGTACGAGTGGCAATAGCGTTTGGGCGGATGGTTACAGGGGCAATAACGTCAACGTGACGGTGGTCGATACGGGGATGGAAATTGGACACGAAGATTTAAGTGCCAATGTGGTGACTGGCGGCTCGTATAACTTCAACACGAATACGACAAACCCCATATCCACGCTCACGACGGGCGATCATGGCACATCGGTAGCAGGTTTGATTGCCGGCGTGGCCAATAATGGTGTGGGCATATCTGGCATAGCGCCCAAGGCCAAGCTCCGGGCCAACAATTATTTGCGCTCGAATCAGTTTGTCAGTCAGTTCAGCGCGGCCTTTGGGGGGGACACCACGAAAGGAATGTTTCAAACCGACATCTTTAACTTTAGTGCGGGCTCAAGCTCCAGCGTGTTGTACTCTCCCTCCAGCTCTTCGGCTAGCGTCTACCTGAACGCGGCTAATAACTTGCGAGCAGGTAAAGGTGCGATTGTGGTCAAGTCGGCAGGCAATGATTTCGACGCAACATTAGATGACCGACAGCTCTCCTACAGCAGTGTTTGTAGGCTCTCAGGGATCAGTTGTCAAAACGCCAATAACGACGACGACAACACGGTCTACAGCAACATTGTTGTAGCCGCTGCGAATGCAGATGGCACCAAGACAACTTATTCAAATGCGGGTAGTCCCATTTGGGTTACAGGGTTTGGTGGACAGAATAACTACGATGTGGCAGTTGCCGGGTCGGGATATTTCCCGTATAGGTATCAACCAGCACTGCTCACGACGGATCAGTCGGGCTGTAGTTCAGGCTATCTACGCTTGAGCGCGAGCATCATTTATAAAAACCTTGTTGATAAAGGCGATGGAACGGGGCAATTCAACAGTACCTGCAACTATTACTCTGGATTTAATGGAACCTCGGCTGCCGCCCCTACCGTGGCTGGGGTCATTGCTTTGATGCTGCAGGCCAACCCTAACCTGACGTGGCGTGAGGTGCGGCATATTTTGGCGCTAACGGCACGCAAAATTTCGCCGACGCAGGCCGCTATCACCAACTCTGTTTATTTCCCGGGCAGCACATTGACACTAGAGCAAGGCTGGGTGACCAATGCGGCGGGGTTCAGTTTCCACAACTACTTCGGCTTTGGTCTTGTGGACGCAAGACGTGCGGTTGATGCGGCTCAAACATTTGTTGCTGGCAGTTTGGGTGCATTTACATATCAAACGCTGAGCAACTCAACAACAGCCATGATGCCTACAGCCATTACGCAGGCGATGGGTACCGCAGGCTTGACGCGAACTTTTACGATGTCGTCGGTGAAGACGGTTGAGCAGGTGGAGCTGTACTTCTTCCCCGAATCCGTGTCCTATCTGCCTTATTGCACGCAAATCGAGTTGGTATCCCCAAGCGGCACCAAGTCCATTTTGCTCAATATGGATTCCGGACATACTTCGGTGAGCAGCTATGCCCCCATTTTTGGTACGAGGTTTTTGAGCAACGCCTTTTATGGCGAAAACGCTCAAGGTACCTGGACGCTCAGAGTGATCAATAGTTGCGCGACCACCCAGTACCTTTCCTCCCTCTTTTCTCAGCAACTCATTATTAGAGGGCACTAAACCATGAAATACGCTTTTATTTGTTCTATTGCGCTACTGTCAGTGGCTTGCACCTCGTTTGCTCAGCGCCCGATCACCGAAGGTGAAATTAACAGCTTGAATAGGCTTGGCTTTGGTGCGGTTGAAGGCCAGTCGATGAAACATCGAGGCGTTAGCCTCACAGTTTTAGCCAACGTGAGCGTAGCCCCTGTTGATGTCGCAAGCGCAGCGGGCATGCAAGCGCAAAGTGCAAGTAACCCAGCGAGTGCGGAGACGCTGGGGCGTGTGGGGCCATACGAAATCACTCGTCCGCTCACCTCCAAGAAGCGTGCGTTAGAAGCTGCTTCGGTTCAAGCATCGACCAAGCAAGCGCTTGCCGTTGTGTCAGCGACTCCTACCAATCTCTTTGCGAGCACGCCTTACTTAGGCGTTGTTATGTACAACGACTCGCAGGAAGTGGGTCTTATTAGCCCAGAGATCACGTTGCGCTTTAAAAATGGACAAGTGTCCAGCCAGTATCGGCACTTGAGCATCAAAGAGCTGATAGCCGGTTCGGGCTTGTATGTGCTGACGGTCAACAGCTTAAGTGATTGGCTCTTACTCTTACCTCAACTGGAGAGTGACCCAAGTGTGAGCTTTGTGGAGGCGCAAATTGTGTCGCGTATGCGCCAAGTGCGGTAGATGAAAGCAAAAGGAGTGAACATGAAAACAAGACTTTTAGGGCTGGCACTTGTGCTTGGCCTCACAGCGCTACCCATGAGTTTTGCGCAGGCCGCCAAAGCGGGCGCTGACATGGTCGATGCACCCGGTAGTCGCCCACGCGCAAGCAAGGATGCCCGCATCAACCGACTCGACACCAATGGCGACGGCATGATTAGCCGTGCTGAAGCGGCGGGCTATGCCAAACTGGCGAAAGCTTTTAACCGAATCGATGTGGATAAAGACGGACAACTGTCGCGCGAGGAGTTGCTCGCGTTTCGGGATAAGGCCAAAGCCTACCGGGCCGCTAAAAAAGGAACCACCGCGCCGCTTAACTAGCGTTGGTTTTGTATTTTTCCCAGCCCTTGCCGCGCAAGTCGCAGGCGGGGCAGGTGGTGGGGGTGTTTAATTCGCAACCGTAGCCCCACGCATGGCGATGGATGCGATCACCTAAGTAGCAGGTGTGCGTGTGCTCCACAATCAGGTCAACAAGGCGGGTGCCACCCAGCTGCTCGGCTAGCTCCCACGTTTGCGCCTTGTCAATCCACATGAGCGGCGTTTCGATTAAAAAGCGTTTATCCATACCTAGCGAAAAGGCAATTTGCATGGCCTTCATGGTGTCGTCGCGGCAGTCGGGGTAGCCTGAAAAATC
>CAZAIW010000086.1:0-9374 GCA_964485285.1 uncultured Burkholderiaceae bacterium
GGTGTGGGTGGGGTTGATCACGCCGTCATCCCATAGTCGTGCCGAGGCGTAGTAGGGGTGCGATTGGTGCTCGAACTGATCAAGCAGTGGCTGCTTAAAGGCACGTTCTTCGTCGGCGCTCCAGGTGCCGCCTTTGGCCTCGATCGCGTCGCGCCTCACGGTGGCGAGCACGCTGGCGGCTTGCTCGCCGCCCATCACACCAATGCGGGCGTTAGGCCACATCCAGACAAAGCGCGGATTGAAGCCACGTCCGCACATGCCGTAGTTACCTGCGCCAAAGCTGCCGCCGATGATGATGGTGTATTTGGGCACGTTGGCTGTAGCGACGGCGGTGACCATCTTTGCACCATGCCGCGCAATGCCTTCCGATTCGACCTTGCGTCCGACCATAAAGCCTGTGATGTTTTGCAAGAAGATGAGGGGGATTTTTCGCTGGCAGCACAGCTCGATAAAGTGTGCGCCTTTTTGCGCGGACTCAGAGAACAAAATGCCATTGTTGGCCACGATGCCAACGGGCATGCCTTCGATATGCGCAAAGCCGCAAACCAGCGTACTGCCAAAGCGTGCTTTGAACTCGTGGAAGTCGGAGTCGTCCACGATGCGGGCGATGATTTCGCGCACATCAAACGTTTTTTTGGCATCGCTTGGAATGATGCCAACCAGCTCGGCAGCATCGTAGCGCGGTGCTTGCGGTGTTTTAAGTGCGGTGGCGTGGCGCTTGCTGCGATTCAAATAGGCGACCGCCTGCCGCGCCAGTGCCAGCGCATGCGCGTCGTTGTTGGCGAGGTGATCGGCCACGCCGGAGAGGCGCGTATGCACATCGCCGCCGCCCAAATCTTCGGCGCTGACCACTTCGCCCGTGGCGGCCTTGACCAGCGGCGGGCCTCCCAAAAAGATCGTGCCTTGGTTTTTAACGATGATGGTCTCGTCGCTCATGGCGGGCATGTACGCGCCGCCTGCGGTACATGAACCCATCACAACGGCGATTTGCGCAATGCCCAGTGCGCTCATGTTGGCTTGGTTGTAGAAGATGCGACCAAAGTGATCGCGGTCGGGAAAAACCTCATCTTGATTGGGCAGATTCGCGCCGCCCGAGTCCACCAAATAGATGCAGGGCAGGTGGTTTTGCTGGGCGATCTCTTGCGCACGCAGATGCTTTTTAACGGTCATGGGAAAGTACGTTCCGCCTTTGACCGTGGCATCGTTGCAGACAATCATGCAGTCGATGCCGCTGACGCGCCCAATGCCGGCGATCAAGCCAGCCGATGGCGCAGCGCCGTCGTACATGGCGTAGGCCGCCAGCGGCGAGAGCTCTAAAAACGGCGAGCCGGCATCGAGCAATAAATCAACACGCTCGCGCGGCAGTAGTTTGCCTCTGGCCTCGTGCTTGGCTTTGGCCGCCGCGCCGCCGCCTTGCATGACCGCATCTAGCTTGGTTTGCAGGTCGGTTATCCATGCGTTCATGACCGCTGAGTTAGCGATGAAGTCCGCGCTTCTGGGGTTGATGTGTGTGGTCAGGATGGTCATGGTTTCGCAGTTTACAGTTTTCACTAGGTGGCGTTTCTTACAATCAAGCGATGACTTCTCCCACTCATTCTTCTTTTGACATCGCGATTCACGGTGCGGGCTTTGTGGGGCAAACGCTGGCGTTATTGCTGGCTCAGCAAGATTGGCGCGTGGCGTTATGGGGGGACGAGCCCACCCAGTCGCCTAGGCTGCAAGATATTCGCGCGTTTGCTTTGAACCACGCCGCCAGGGATGTGCTGACGCGCATCGGGGCTTGGCCGGATGCGCAGGCGGTGACTCCCGTGCATGCCATGCAGGTGTTCGGTGATGAGGGTGCTGAGTTGATGTTTGGCGACGCTCTAGCAACGCTGAATTGGATCGTCGATGTACCTGCTTTAGACGCAGTTTTGAAACAACAGGTGTCCCGCGAGCCTCGCGTGGTATGCCTTGCAAGCCAGACGGCCGTGCAAGCCAAGCTGCATGTGGTCTGCGAGGGACGTGCCTCGAAAAAAGTGAGTGAACTTGGGGTCGTGCAGCGCACGATTCAGTATCACCAGCATGCGGTGGCAGCTCGCTTGGTGTGTGAGCGGCCGCACGGCAATGTGGCGCGTCAATGGTTTAACGCACGGGGTGAGATTTTGGCCTTGCTGCCACTGCAAGGACATGGCGGGCACGAAGTGGCTTTGGTGTGGTCGCTTCAGTCACCGCTGGCGAAAGAGCGGCAAGCAGGTGACGAGGCACTCTTTATCGATGCGCTAGAGACCGCCTGTGGCAAGGCTTTGGGGGCGATGAAGCTCTCGGGCGCGCGTGCGAGTTGGTCTTTGCAGCTGACGAAAAACTGGCCGTGGACGGGCGTGTCGGCATCGCTGGGGACTTGGGTACTGGCGGGCGATGCGGCGCATGCGATGCATCCGCTGGCGGGGCAGGGGCTGAACGCGGGCTTAGGCGATGCGGCGCTGTTGGCGCAAACGCTGCAAGCGGTGCGGGGCGATTCGCCGCTTTTTATGCCGACCTCGGCGCAATTGACGCGGGCGCTACGCCGCTACGCAAGGGCCAGACAAGCGGCCTTTGACACGATGGCGGGCGTGACCGATGGACTGCATCTGCTCTTCGCGCATCAGGGGGCTTGGGTGGCACGAGTCCGCAATGCTGGGATGGGGCTGCTCAACCGCGCTGAGGGCATCAAGAACTTTTTAATCCAGAGGGCACAATAGAGACCATGAAACACATCACCACCACGCGCACACGCTTTGTGTCCTCACGTCCCGCACATTTACGTTTTTTCGCTGCTGCTATGCTTGTGGGGTTACAAGTCCTAGCGGGCGTTGCCAGCACCGCCAGTTATGCGCAAGAAGATGTGATCCGAAAAAACTTGGCCGAGCGCATTCCCAAACTTCCCAAAATCGACGAGGTGAGCAAGTCCCCGATGGCGGGCTTGTACGAGATTCGCGTGGGCGGCACCGATATTTATTACACCGATGCGGGTGGCAATTACTTGATTGATGGGCAGATGATCGATGCCAAGTCGGGTAAGAACTTGACCGAAGAGCGCGTCAACAAGCTCACGGCGATTGACTTTAAAGACTTGCCGCTCAAAGACGCGATTGTGCTCAAGCGCGGTACCGGTGCCCGCAAGATCGCCATTTTTGAAGACCCCAATTGCGGTTACTGCAAGCGCTTTGAAGCCGATATGCAAAAGGTGAACAACACCACCGTGTACTTGTTTTTGTATCCAATTTTGGGCGCGGACTCGGTAGAAAAATCAAAGGCCATTTGGTGCTCTGCCGACAAAGGCAAGGCGTGGCTGGACTGGATGCTGAACGAAGTGCCCGTGCGCGGCGGCAGTAAATGCAACACCGATGTGCTGACACGCAACATAGCGCTGGGTCAAAAGTACCGCGTGACGGGCACGCCGACCTTGGTGCTAGCCGATGGTTCGCGCATTCCGGGTGCGGTCTCCAGCGCTCAATTAGAAAAAATGCTGGCCGATGTGAAGGGCAATTAAGCGTGTCCACGGCTTTGTTGATCCAGCACCAAGTCGAGTTGCATGATCTGTCGGCGCATCTGTTTCGCGTGACCTTAACCATCCCCAAACCGGCGCCGCAGCAAGTGCTGTCGATGCCGGTGTGGATTGCCGGTAGTTATTTGGTGCGTGAGTTTTCAGGTCAATTGCAAGAGATCACCGCTTCACAAGGCGCAAGCGCGTTGCCGCTACAGCAACTCACCAAAAACACCTGGAAGCTGGGCAATGCGGCAACCAGCGCGATCCGGGTGCAGTACTGGGTGTATGCGTTTGATGCATCGGTGCGCACGGCTTACTTGAGCAGCACCCGGGGGTTCTTTAACGGCACGTCACTTTTCATGCAGGTGGTTGGGCAAACGCACGAACCGCAGCAGGTCATCATCGAGCCACCCGCCGCTTCCAGCGCATCGCGCGTTGTGACTCAAGATTGGCGTGTGGCGACCGCACTGCCCAGCGTGCAGGTCAACTCTGCTGGTTGGGGCAGCTACCTTGCCGAGCACTACGACGAGCTGGCCGATAGTCCATTTGAACTGGGCGAGTTTTGGCAAGGCGAATTTGCGGTGCGCGGTATCAGGCATCGGTTGGTGGTGAGCGGCTCTACCAGCACCTTGGATGGACAGCGCTTGTTGGCGGATGCGCACAAGATCGTTCAAACGCAGCTTGCTTTTTGGCACGAAGAGCGCAGCCAACCACCGCAAAGCTTGCTTGACAAGGGCTATGTCTTCATGCTGCACGCCGTGCACGATGGTTATGGCGGCTTAGAGCATATGAACAGTACCGCGCTGATCGCCAAGCGCAGCGATCTGCCGCGCTTGAACGAGCCCGCAGCACCCGATGGCTACATCACGCTGCTTGGCTTGATCAGTCACGAGTATTTCCACACATGGAACGTCAAACGCCTTCGTCCGGCAACGCTGGTGCCCTATGACTACGAGCGCGAAAATTACACCGAGCTGCTGTGGTTTTTTGAAGGCTTCACCAGTTACTACGACGACTTGCTGCTGCGCCGCGCAGGCTTGATTGACGATCAGCAATACCTTGATCTGCTTGCTAAAACCATCAATCAAGTCCAGCAAACACCGGGGCGGCACGTGCATGCGCTGGCGAGCAGTAGCTTTGAAGCGTGGACGAAGTACTACCGCCCCACCGAGCATTCCGCCAACAGCACGGTGAGCTACTACACCAAGGGTTCGTTGGTGGCGCTGTGCCTCGATTTGCGGTTGCGCCAAAGTGGATCAAGCCTAGATCAGGTCATGCAAACGTTGTGGCAGCGGCATGCCCTGCCAGCGAAGGCACAGATCGCGGGCGTTTTGGAGGGGCACATCCTAGAGGCCATATCCGATCAGGCTTGCCGGCAAGCCTTGCTTGGCTGGGTGCATACCACCGAAGAGTTACCGCTCTCGGAGCTACTAGCCAGCGCTGGCGTGACAACCGTTGCCGTAAAGGCGGGACTGGCGCAGCAACTGGGCTTGCGCGTTGGCACCGAGGGCGGCAGCGTCAAAATCAAGCAAGTTCTCAGTGGCACGCTGGCCGCCAGCGCAGGCTTTGCGGCGGGCGATGAGTGGTTAGCCGTCGAGGCGGATCATCAAACATGGCGTATCGCAAACCTAGACGATGTGCTGCTGTATGCCCCAGCAGACAAGCCCCTCACGGCGTGGGTGGCGCGGGATAAGCTGATGCACAAACTCACGCTGGCGCTACCGCCGCATCCGATGATCAACAGCGATGTGAAACTGACCATCGCCAGTGCGCAGCAGCTGGCTACATGGCTCAGCCGATGAGTCCACTCAAGCTTCAGGAATGACCGTCCCTGCAATTTGTGCACTCTTGCCGCGAAACATCGCAATCGTCTCGCCCTTTTGGTTGGTGACGCGCATATCGTAAATGCCGTGCCGACCTGACCGCGTTTGCTCCACGCCCTCGCAGGTGAGGATGTCACCCAAGTGCGCTGGTTTTAAAAATTCGATGCTGCACCCCGCCGCAACCGCGACTTTGTTGTAACTGTTGCAAGCAAAGGCAAACGTCGAATCGGCCAGCGTGAAGATAAAACCGCCGTGGCATATCTGGTGTCCATTCAAATGCAGCTCGCGCACTTGCATCTCGAGTATCGCGCGCCCCGGCTCGGCGGTAATAAGCTTCATCTGCATGGTGTCTTTGGTGGCAGTGTCGACGCGCCACATCGATGCGGCAACGGCAGCGGCAAGCTCTTGGGGTGATTGCGGTATGATATTCATCGTATATCCAATCTAGGAGTGAAAAAATGGCTGTGACGGTTGCGCAATGGGGAAATAGTTTAGCGATCCGAATTCCTGTATCCCACGCCAAAAAACTAGACCTCGTGGCCGGGCATTTGGTTGATATTACTGTGCGTGCAGGGCGCTTGTTGATTGAACCTTTGCCACAGGCTGCTGCGCCTAAAAATTTCGATGCGCTCTATGCGCAAATGACTCCAGAGAATGTACACGAGGCGGTGAACACAGGGTCGCCCGTTGGCAAAGAGGTGGTTCCTTGGTAGGTTGCGCGGGATGCATGCGATGTCACAACTTCACACAAAATCCAGCGCCTACATTCCTGAACGAGGCGATTTAATTTGGATTAACTTTGATCCGCAAGCCGGCAGCGAACAAGCGGGTAAGCGTCCGGCGATTGTGCTGTCGCGTTCGGCCTATAACCGAATTGGGCTTTGCCTACTGTGTCCCATCACCTCGAAAATCAAGGGTTTTCCTTTTGAAGTTGTGCTGCCCAAAGGCAGCGCCGTGCATGGCGCGGTTTTATGCGATCAAGTCAGCAGCCTCGATTGGCGCGCGCGCTTGGCTTCGTTTGCGGGCAAGTTAGATACCAAAACGCTTGAGCAAGTCACGATGTTCAGCGCTGGCATTGTGCAGGGTCGGTAGCGCCCGTTTGGCGCGATCCATCATCTACCTCTAAATTGCGCCGGACGTTTTTGCAAAAACGCGCTCACGCCTTCGATGTAGTCATGCGTGTGACCGAGTACCGACTGCACATCGCGCTCTAAATCAAGCTGCTCTTTGAATGTGTGGGTGGCCGCGCTTCGCAGCAGATGCCGTGTTTCCACCAGCGCTTTGGTAGGCATGGTTGATAAGCGCAAAGCCATAGCCAAAGCGGCTTGCAGGGCATCGCCCGCCACGTCCCAGATCAGCCCCCATTCCTTGGCTTGGGTGGCCATGAGCTTGTCACCCGTCATGCACAGCGCCATGGCGCGAGCCATACCAAGGCGCTCGGGCAAGAGCCACGAACCGCCCGAATCAGGAATGAGTCCAATCTTGCTAAATGCTTGGATAAAGCTAGCCGTAGGCACCGCAATGGCGATGTCGCAGCCCAGCGCATACGATGCGCCCGCGCCGGCAGCCACGCCATTGACCGCCGCAATGGTCGGCACACGTAGCATTTGTAATCGCTCAGCGGTGGGGTTGAAGTAGTCTTGAATCACCGCGCGGGGGTTTGCTCGCTCGATCAAACCAGGGCCTTCGGAAAAGTCGAATTCGGACAAGTCTGCGCCTGCGCAAAACGCACGCCCCGCACCTGTGAGCACCATGGCACGTATGGTTTTGTTTGCCTCAATGGCATCAAACGCTGCCCACAATTGGCGGTGCATGTCTTTCGTAAAACTGTTGAGCGCTTCTGGTCGGTTCAGGGTGACAACGGCAACAGCATCTTTGATTTCAAGTAAAACATCGCTCACGGTTGGTTCCTTCTATTTCTGGGGACTTAAGCCATATTCATTTTAGGCTCTTAGATAATCAAGGCTTATCACCCACATACATTAGGAGTTGCCCCATGAGTTACCAGTTCATCACCACACGCATAGAAGCTGACAAAGTTGGCATCGTCACGCTTAATCGCCCTAAACAGTTGAACGCCTTAAACGGCGAGCTGATGGACGAGCTGGGCGCGGCGCTCAAAGCGTTTGATGCTGACCCTGCCATCGGTTGCATGATCGTGACGGGTAGTGAAAAAGCCTTTGCCGCTGGTGCCGACATTGGCGCGATGGCCAGCTGGGGATTTTCGGACGTGTACGGCGCGGACTACATCACGCGCAACTGGGAAACCATTCGCTCGATCCGCAAACCCGTGATTGCCGCCGTGAGCGGATTTTGCTTGGGCGGCGGCTGCGAGCTAGCCATGATGTGCGACTTCATCATCGCGGCGGATAACGCGAAGTTTGGTCAGCCTGAGATTAAGCTGGGCATCATTCCGGGCGCAGGCGGTACGCAGCGCTTACCGCGTGCGGTGGGTAAAGCCAAGGCAATGGACTTGGTGCTGACCGGGCGCTTTATGGATGCGCAAGAGGCCGAGCGTGCGGGGCTTGCCAGCCGAGTGGTGGCGCTAGATCAGTTAATGGACGAGGTGCTGGCTGCGGCGCTGATGATTTGCGACTACGGGCAATTAGCCACGATGGCCGCAAAAGAGTCGGTGAATCGTGCGTTTGAAAGCGGCTTATCCGATGGCATCATGTTTGAGCGCCGCTTGTTCCACGCGCTCTTTGCGACGCAAGATCAAAAAGAAGGCATGGATGCGTTTGTGAATAAACGCAAGGCGAATTTTGTGAATGCTTAGGGATATGCTGCAAACCCCCGTTCGCCATGAGCCTGTCGAAGGGCTAGTCCAATGACACCCGGGACTTCGACGAGCTCAGACCGAACGCAATGGAGTTATGCAGAGAGTCCTTAGGTCGTGCCTGAGAGTGTCCTTTTACTCTCAAACATTCGCTCACGCTGGGTGATCGGATCCACAAACGCCAGTCGCTTGGCCAGTAACTGCAAGGGCTTGGCGTAATCCGATGCCGTCATCACAAGCTGCTCGGGCGTGAGCACCGGGTAGATGCCGTCGTTCACGATAGGAATGCCCAGTCGCATCATGTGGACACGCAGTTGATGGCGTTTTCCGGTGCTTGGACAAAGTGCATAGCGTGCAAGCCGCATAGCGCTTGGCCTAGCGGGCAGGATGGCCTCTAGCTCAATGTGCGTAAGGCTGTTGGGCTTGCCCTCTACCTCGTGCATCTGCATGTACACGGGCGAGTCTTCAAGGCGGCTCTCATACGTCATGGGCAGTGCCAAATCTTCGCGGTACGGCGCTATCGCCTCGTAGCTTTTGTGGATGTGCCGATCATGGAACATCTGCTGGTACGCGCCGCGTTCTTTGGCTTGTACGCCAAACAGCACCAGTCCTGCGGTGTCGCGGTCGAGTCGGTGCAAGGGACTGAGTTCGGGTAGGTTCAGCTTGTTTTTAAGGCGCACCAGCAGCGTCTCTTGCACGTAGCGCCCACTGGGCGTGACGGGCAAAAAATGCGGCTTGTCGGCAACGACCAGATGCTCGTCTTGATAGAGCACGACCTCCTCAAACGGAATGTGTGGTTCGACCTCGACATGGCGGTAGTAGTAGAGATGTTGCCCCCCAGCGTAGGGGGCATTGGGAGCGATGGCCTGTCCGTTGTGATCGACCACCAAACCCTGTGCAAAGCGCTCTTGCCAAATTGTTGTGTTGATTTTCGGAAACGCTTGAATGAAAAATTCAAGCATGGAGCCGTAGCGCTGGGACGGATCGAATGGCACATACACACAACTGGCACTCACCCCTTGCCGGTGTGGTGCGGGGCTGGCCATCAGCTACTGGTGGGGCCTGCTGCCCAGCCACTTAAACGTTTCGCCCGCTCGATGCGCCACTTGCCATCGCGTGCTTCGTCATAGACATCGTCGATGGTGGTGTCGGTCTCTTGCAGCTTGGCATTCAAGGCGATCCGGTTATCAAACACAAAACACTCGCCCATCCAGTCTTTCTCCGCATCGGGCATCGCAGCCAAATAGCCGATGATGCCGCCCTCGAG
>CAZAIW010000087.1:0-9348 GCA_964485285.1 uncultured Burkholderiaceae bacterium
CATCCAACACGTCCGATGGCCTTTATGCTGCGGGCAGCTTTTCGGTCATCAACAACGGCACAAGCGGGGCCGTTAACTTGAGCGGCAATGCGACGAATAACTCGGGGCGCGGGATCAATGTTTCGGTATCTTCCTCAACCTTCACGGTGTGTGCCAGCTCAAGCGGCAATACTTCCGTGGCGGCGTATGCCAACCAGTCCGCAGGCCTTGCGGTTGCGGGTTTGGTGACGCTGAATAACTCGGGGCTTGGTAACCTGTCCTTGCTGAGTGCGGCGCGAGCGGGTAGTGCCGATGGATTGGCTTTTGCGGGTGGCTTGATGGTGAATGCCACCAACGTCAATAGCATGATTTACCTTGGTGGGCGATCCAATGGTGGTGCGGGGGTTAATTTAAGCGGCGCTAACTTTAGCGGCAATAGCAGCAGCCGAACGATTGACGGCTCCAGTAACGCGGGACGCGGTGTTTACATCGATAGCAACCGAAGCTTTGTCAACCAAGGCAATGGCACGCTGCTGATCAGTGGCTCATCCAATACGTCGGATGGTGTTTACGCCAATGGCAATGTCAGTTTCGTTAGCAACGGAACTTCTGGCGCTATTCGCGTGACGGGGAACGCTTCAAGTGGTGCGGGGCGTGGCATCAACATCACGGGCAATTTAGCGGTCAACGCAACGACAACAGGGAACACCACGTTGACGGGGGACGCTAATCAAGCCAGCGGAATAAGTGTCGCGGGCCTCACGACGCTCAATAACAGTGCTGCTGGCAATGTGTCCTTGTCGGGCGTGGCAGTAGCGGGGTTGACCGACGGATTAGCGATGACGGGAGGGGTGATCACTAATAACGCCAACGGAAGTACGATCTATTTGGCGGGTAAGTCCAATGGTGGTATCGGGGTGAACGTCACCAGCAACTTTAACTTCACGGGTAATGTTGGTAACTTAACCATTGACGGCTCTAGTAATGCTGGACGCGGCGTATCGATTGATAGCAATAGAACCTTGGCTAATCAAGGCAATAACACCTTGTTCATTCGTGGAACATCAAACGCATCGGATGGTGTCTACGCTGCCGGGAACCTGAGCCTCATCAACAACGGTACCAGTGGCTCCCTACAGATATCGGGCAACGCCACCAATGGTGCGGGCATGGGTGTCAATATCGCTGGGGCGTTAACCGTTAATAGTTCGTCCAGCGGCAATACCAGCGTGACGGGTAGCGCGAATAGCTCTAACGGTATTGGCGCAAGCGCTGCCATCACACTGAACAATACGGGCGCGGGTAACCTCTCGCTGGCTGCTCAAACCTTTAATGGTTCGTCGGATGGCCTGAGCTTGGGTGTTTTGACGGCATCCAACAGCAACGCGAATGGCACGATTTATCTGGCGGGCACAGCCAATGGCGGCGTTGGGGTCAATTTTTCTGGCGTGAATCTCAGCCTGGTCATGGGCAACTTGACGGTGAGTGGCTCCAGCAATGGCGGCAAGGGCGTCACGCTGGGCAGCAGCAGCTTGGTCAATCGTGGCAATGGCACCTTGACGGTGCTAGGAGCATCCAGTAGCAATGATGCGGTAAGCAGTAACAGCACGGTGGCGATTGTCAATAACGGCACCAGTGGCTCCATATTGGTATCGGGCAACGCCACCAGTGGTACGGGCATGGGGGTCAATATCGCTGGGGCGTTAACGGTCAATAGTTCCTCCAGCAGCAATACCAGTGTGGCGGGGGGCGCTAATAGTTCTAGCGGCATTGCTGCAAGCGGGGGTATAACGCTGAACAATACGGGCGCGGGTAATCTGTCGCTCATCTCGCAGGTCAGCTCCGGTACGGGCGAGGGGCTGAGCCTCGCAAACTTAACGCTATCCAACGCTAATGTAAACGGCACGATTTATTTGGCGGGTACGGCCAATGGCGGCGCGGGGGTCAATTTCTCGGGCGTGAACCTGAGCCTAGCAACGGGCAACCTAACGGTGAGTGGCTCCAGCAATGCTGGCCAAGGCGTACGTATGAGTAGCAGCCTTGTTAATCGTGGCAACGGCACCTTGACGGTGCTGGGAACATCCAACAGCAATGATGCGGTAAGCAGCAACAGCGCCGTGTCTATAGTCAATAACGGCACCAGCGGCTCCATACGGGTATCGGGCAACGCCACCAGCGGTGCGGGCAGTGGGGTCAATGTGAGTGGTACGTTGACAGTGAATAGCTCGTCCAGTGGCAATACCAGCGTGGCGGGAGTGGCCAATAACACCAGTGGTGTGATTGCAAGCGGGGGCACGACGCTGAACAACACAGGCGCGGGCAATGTGTCTTTTACGGCAAGAGTGCGCACCGGCACAGGCGAAGGTCTTAATCTTTCCAATTTGACGCTATCCAATACCGACACAAATGGTACGATTTATTTGGCGGGTACGGCAAATGGCGGCGCTGGGGCGAATCTTTCGGGGGTAAACCTCAGTGTAGTCAGCGGCAACTTAACCATCAGCGGTTCTAGTGACAGTGGCATAGGTGCGATAGTAGGCGGTAGCCTTGTGAATAGCGGTAATGGCACATTGACAGTATTGGGCATCACGAACGGGGGCACGGGCATTTATGCGAATGGTTCGCTGCTGGTGGTTAATAACGGCACCAGTGGTAACTTGGTTCTGATGGGTAATGGCGCGGCTGGCGGCATCAATGTGGCGGCAGCGCTTGACCTGCGAAATACCTCTAATGGAAATATGACGGTACAGGGCTCGGGCGGTTCAAGCGGTGGAGTGAGAGCCTTAGGCGGTAACAACATAACCAATAGCGGTAATGGCACACTTTCTTATACGGGTGTGTCTAATTCAGGATATGGTTTTTACATAATGGGCCCCGCCATCAATATCATTAATAACGGAACCAGCGGCTCGCTGAGTGTTGTGGGCCGGGCTACCAATGGCACACAGTCTGCATTTCATTATGCAAGTGCGGGAATGGTAATGATTTGCTCTTCCACAAACGGGAATACCAGCTTGTCAGGCTCTTCGGCAGGTGGTTATGGTGTGTATATTAACAATGGCATTACTCTGAACAATACGGGGGTTGGTAATTTATCCGTTGCGGGCACATCTGGTGGAAGTTTTAATGGTGTGATTACGGGTGGTACGTCCGCTATTACCAACAGCAATGCCAGTGGGGTGGTGTCGCTCAGTGGGGTATCGGATGCGGGCGTAGGTGTGCGTTTGACTAACGCTTTATCGGTTTGCTCCAGTGGTCAAGCAGTTGCGCTCTATGGGTCGAGTCAAACGGCGCAAGGGATGACGATAGGCTCGTTAAGCCTATCAAATCTAGGCAATGGGACAGTGTCAGTGGCAGGCTCCAGCAATGCTATGGATGGGCTTTTTCTCAGTGCGGGCAGTGGGGTGTCGATTGTTAATAACGGCACCAGTGGCTCGGTTGCCGTAGCGGGCAATAGCAGCAACGGCACGGGAGCTGGTGTCAATATCAGCAGTGGAGTATTCACAGTCTGTACGTCTAGCAGTGGCAGCACCAGCATCGCTGGCACCGCTAATAATGGACGAGGTGTGAGGGTTGGCGCAGCTACCACGCTGAACAATACGGGTGTCGGTAATCTGTCCATCAGCGCGCAATCCACAAATGGAACGGCCGACGCTCTTGGCTTTGCGAGCGGTCTCACGGTCAACAATGGTAACGCCAGCAGTACGATTTATTTAGCGGGCACGGCAAATGCTGGCGCAGGAGTCAATCTCTCGGGCGTTAATCTGAGCTTGGCAGCGGGTAATTTAATCATCAGTGGCTCCAGTGACGCTGGCCAAGGTGTGATCCTAGGCAGTAGCCTTGTCAATCGGGGTAATGGAGCGCTGACGGTTTCGGGCGTATCGAATGCCAACGAGGGTGTTTATGCGGGTGGCAGTTTGTCCATCATCAATAACGGAACCAGCGGGGCGCTGATGGTTGCGGGGTCAAGCAATGCGAGCAGCGTCGCGTTTGCTGCACTCCGATTAAAGGGCGCTTTAACGCTGAACGCCTCGTCAAGCGGTAACACCACGATAGTGGCGAACGGCGGCGCGTCCTCCGCTGCATTCTTGGCAAATAGTAGCGCCTCTATCACGAATACGGGGTCTGGAAATGTCACGTTGGCAGCCAATGGGCTGAACGCATCGCAGGCCGCACTCGAAGTGATGGGCGCTACGACCCTCGTCAACAGCAATGCTTCCGGTGGTGTTTATATAAACGCTACGGGGAAGGAGACGGGCGTGTTTTTGCACGTTGGCGTGACGGCTAATAACAACGGGACGATGGCAGTCCTTGGTACGGGCACTGGCACGGGATATGGCACGGCGTTAGAGGGCGTGATTGCGCTGACCAATAACGGCAATGGTACGCTGTCTGTGCTGGGCGTGACCAATGGAGGTAGCGCGCAAGCAGTCTTTGCGGCGGGTTCATTGTCGATCACCAATAGTGGCACAACAGGCTCGGTGAACGTTTCGGGGCAGTCCACCAACAGCACAAGCAATACAAGCGGCGGGATTTATGTTTCTGGCTCGCTGCTCATCAATAGCGCATCTGGTGGCAACACCAGTGTGGCTGGAACGACCAATAGTGGACGGGGTATTTCGGTTGGCGGCACCGCCACGCTCAGCAATTCGGGTACGGGTAATGTGTCCTTGGTTGCTCAAGTTCTCAACGGTTCGGCAGATGGTTTGAGCTTGAGCAACCTAGCGACCGCTAACACAAACGCCAGCGGCAAGGTTTATTTGGCGGGCACATCCAATGGCGGGGTGGGCGTTAACTTCACCGGTGCTACCGTTAACGTTACAAGCGGCAATGTGACGATTCGCGGCTCTAGCAACTCGGGCGATGGTGTTCTTTTGGGCAACAGCCTGAATAACCGCGCGAATGGTGTGCTGACGGTGCTGGGAACATCAAGCAGCAATGACGGGGTGGCAAGCATTGGCGCATTGGCGATGGTCAACAATGGCACGAGCGGCTCTATCGTTGTAGCGGGCAACGCGAGCAGTGGTGCAGGTAGCGGCATCAATATCACAGGCGCATTAGCGGTAAACGCATCCAGCAGTGGTAATACCAGCGTAGCGGGTACGTCTCATGGTGCGGGCGGAATTGCTGTGAACGGCCTCACAACACTCAATAACACGGGTGCGGGCAATGTGTCGTTCAGCTCAAGAGTGCTGACGGGTGTGGGTGAAGGCCTTACTCTTGCAAACTTGACGATGTCTAACAGCAACACCAGCGGCACGATTTATTTAGCGGGTACGGCCAATAGTGGCGTGGGGGTCAATTTATCGGGCTCTAATCTGAGCATTGCAGCGGGTAACTTGACGATTGGTGGCTCTAGTAATTCGGGTGGCGGGCTGTTTTTGAGCGGCAGCCTTGCTAATAGCGGAAATGGTACGGTGGCCATAACAGGCTCTTCCAATGGGGCTGATGGTGTTTATGCAAACGGTAACTTGAGCATCGTTAACAATGGCACGAGTGGCTCCATCGCGGTCTCGGGTAATGTGAGTAATGGTACGGGGCGCGGGGTCAATATCAGCGGAACGCTAACGGTCGACAGCGCGTCCAGCGGTAATACCAGCGTGGCAGGGGTTGCCAATAACGTCAGTGGCATTGCTGCAAATGGGACTATCGCGCTAAATAACACGGGCACGGGCAATGTGTCGTTGGTCTCGCAAGCTTTGACGGGTACCGCCGACGGCTTGAATCTGACAGGGGCGACGTTGAATGCCTCTAACACCAACGCCAACGGAACCATTTATGTGAGTGGCATATCCAGTGGCGGGGCGGGTGTTAATCTTTCTGGCACGGTTAACGCCAACACATCAATAGGTCAGCTAGTGATTGTTGGAATTAGCGATATTGAGTCAGGTGTTTACCTCAAGGGAAACAATACGATTTTTGCAAATATCACGGGCAATACAAATGCGGGTGCCAGCGGCGTATATTATGCTGGCGGAAATAATGTGATATCAGGTAACGTTACGGGTTCTGCCAAAACTTACTTTGGCATCACTTATGCGGGAGGAAATAATACTGTTTTTGGGAACTCAATCGGGCAATCTAACGTTTTGTCAGGACTTGCTTTGCAATATACGGGTGGAAATAATGTGATATTTGGTAATACAACAGCTGTTGGAGGGCTTGGTGGTATTGCTTATAGCGGAGGTAATAATACCATTGCTGGCAATACGATCGGCAACACAAACCGGGGCGCGGGGGTGATATATTCTGGCGGAAAAAATATAGTTTCTGGTAATACAACGGGCAGCTCAAACGCGGATAATGGTGTTTATTATGTTGGCGGTGACAATACGATTTCAGGTACAACGATGGGGACAAGTGGTGGTAATCGCTCTGGGGTCAATTACTATTTGGGCAATAACACCATTTCCGGTAACACATTTGGATTTTCAAGTACTGGCCTTGGATATGGGGTTTCTTATAATGAGGGTAATAATGTCGTTTCAGGCGATACGGTAGGGAATTCAACCGGGGCTGCCGGAGTCTATTACGCTTATGGTAACAATCGGATTTCTGGCAACACAACGGGCATTTCAAACACGGGTACAGCTGCTGTTATTTATGCCGGCGGCAACAATACAATTTCTGGCAATACCACGGGTTTACTAAACAATGGCTCGGCGGCTGTCCACTATATTTCGGGCAATAACTTTATTTCAGGCAATACCATTGGAAGCGCCAATTCAGGCACGGGCGTTTTCTACAACAGCAATGGCACCACGATTATTTCCGGTAACACGACAGGATATACCAATGCAGGGAGTAGTATTTATAATGGTATCACATACGCATCTGCCAATATAACGGTTTCAGGCAGCGCCACAGGGTTTGCAAGGGCGGGGTCGGGTGTTTATTACGGCTCTGGCAATAATACGATTATCGGCGATACCATGGGCAGCTCTAATTCAGGAAGTGCCGTTCAATACAATGGCGGTAATAACAATATTTCCGGCAACACAACAGGCACTTCATTTAGTGGTGCTGGTGTTAAGTATTTTGGGGGTGCTATGAATGTTTCGGGGGCGACGGTAGGATCTTCTATGGGTGGTGCTGGCATTCATTTCCAAGGTGGGAATATGAATATATCCGGCAATACAACAGGAATTTCTAATTATGTTGGAATATATTATGTTAATGAAAATACTACTGTAACCGGCGATATGGTCGGCATCTCAAATAACTTCTATGGTGTCTGGTTCGTGGGTGGGAGTTCTTCCATTTCAGGCAATATTACTGGCAAGTCAAATACCAACTATGGCGTGGATTATGGTGGAACGAATGTGGTCATTACAGGAAATGTTGTCGGTAGCTCAGATAAAAATGTGGGATTATATTATGAAGGTGGAAATGTTAAAGTCTTGAGCAACACCTTTGGGATTTCTAACGGCAGTTCCGGTATTGTCTATTTGGCAGGAAACAACACAATTTTTGGTGATACAACGGGCACTTCAAATAACAAGCATGGTGTCATTTATATTGGGGGTAACAACAGTATTGTTGGCAATACGACGGGTAGTTCGAATGGGAGCACTTGGGATGCTACTGGTGTGTTTTACATTGCTGGCAATAACACGGTTTTGGGCTATACCATAGGCAGCGCCAATGCTGGGGCGGGTGTTTTCTATATGGCGGGCAGTAATCACACAGTCGTGGGCAATGTCACGGGATTTTCTATTAATGGGCCTGGTATCAACATAAGTGATACTGCCATTTTGACGCTTGCGGGCAATGTAACGCTGCAAGGCAATACATCTTGTGCAACCGCTTTGGCAATTAACCAAGTTGCATTGATTCGCGGTAATGGCAGTTTAACCATGGTGGGAAATAGCAGTTCGAGGGTTGGTAATATCAGTTTAACGACGGGCGATGTGGCCATTAGTACCACCACGGGTAACTTGACGCTGAATGCCAACATAGCTGCCGCCGCAGGGAATATCACGCTACGCGCGGGTACGGCGGCGGTTCTTAATAGCTCGCAAACTCAGTTGAATGTGACGGGCGGCGATGTGATTGCTGGAAATATCGCCAATGGAGGCTTAACCGTTGGTGCGGGCAAAAACGTGATCATTTATTCTGGTAACGCCAATACCATTACCAGTGCGGGGCAAACGTCTAACTTATCGCGCTTGGTGACGGGGGCTTCGCAGGGGGCTAACGGCACGTCCACTCTTTACAAGTCGTACAACATCAGTAGTAGCGCTAATGCAGCGTTGGGTGGGGGAGATGCCACTCTTGCCAATAACACGTTGCAATTGTTCTACCGCGTTAATCCGCAAACGGGGGTCAATGTCTCTGTCGGAAACGGTACGGGTCAAGCTCAAACCTTGGTCTACGACGCTACTACACGCACATATGGCTCCAATGTGTCTACTTTTGGAGTGTTGATTGACGGCGATACAGCCAGCAACTTGCTTTTAACAAATGCGGGCGCTGCAAAAGATTCGACCGGCAACACGACGTACCGCAACGCAGGCACCTATAACGTGACGCTGGGCAACATGACTTTTGTAGGTGGCGTTACGGTGAATTACGTCAACAACACGATTGTGGTGAACAAGGCCAACATCACCGCAGTGACGGGTACGTTGGTGAGTAACAAGGTGTACGACACGACCACCAATGCCTGCGGTAGCACCAGCGGCGCGGTTCTGGCGGGCAACCTAGACGGTGCGAATCTGACCGTTACCAGTAACGACGCGGTTTTTAGCAGCGCGGCTGCGGGCATGCAAAACGCAACGGTGAGCGGCTTGGTGCTGACCGGTTCGCAAGCGGGCAACTATCAATTGGTCAATGGTACGGCGTACAACAGCACGAGCACGACGGCCATTATCAGTAAGGCGAGCGTGAACGTGAGCGGTGTCACGGCTACCGGCAAGGTGTATGACACGACAACCAGTGCCATGGTTGTTGGGGGCAATGTGGCGGTGACGCTGGGCAATAGTGCGGCGGCTAACGGAGCTTTAAGCGCTGCGGTCATGAATGCCAGTATGGTCAGCACCTCGGGGAGTTTTAATACGGCTGCGGCGGGTGTGCGGCAAGTCAACCTCACAAATGTGCTGACCGATGCTGCCAACTACACGTTTGCGAGCGGCAGTCAGGCGAACGTCACCGGCGTGGTGATCAGCAAAGCGGGTGTCACCATCACAACCAATGGGACGGTATCTGGCAAAGTATTTGACATCACCACCAGCGCCAAAGTAGTCACGAACAGCAGCGGTACGGTGCAGCTAGGTGATACGGCCACCTTGAACGGCAGTTTGGCAGCCGCCACGAACTTCACGGCAGTGAGCACCAATGCCAGCTTCACAAACGCCAGCGCAGGCGTAC
>CAZAIW010000088.1:0-9327 GCA_964485285.1 uncultured Burkholderiaceae bacterium
ACCAAAGGATTATGAGTCCTCTGCTCTAACCAACTGAGCTAACGGCCCGTGCAGACAAGAAGGTACGCGATTCTAACTGGCACAAGCCGGCCAGCGGTTACAGTCCCAAGGATGACTGCATCAATCCCCTCAACACCCGCCAACGAGCGACCTGAACCGTGGCTTACGCTATTCCTATGCATTGCGGCCATTTGGGGTAGTTCCTTTTTGTTTATGCATATCGCTGGGTTGGAGTTTGGCGTATTTCCGGGTGCTTGCTTACGCATGGCGATTGGTGCACTCGCTATGCTTCCACTTTTAGCGTGGCGTGGTTTGCTTGGGCAAATGCTCGCCAACTGGAAACCCATTTTGGGGGTGAGTCTGCTCAATGCTGCCATCCCATTTGCTTGTTTTTCGTTTGCGGTACTGCACATCACAACCGGGTTTGCTGCGATTTTGAACGCGACCGTTCCGATGTTTGCTGCGCTGGTGGCATGGATATGGTTAGGTCAGCGTTTAACGCTATTGCGCTGCATTGGAATTGCCATCGGGTTTATTGGCATTGCGCTACTTGTAGGAGGGCAAGCTGACATCAAGGGGGACGCGCTTTGGCTCTCGATAGCGTCCATACTGGCTTGCTTGCTTGCCACCCTGTGCTATGGCGTATCGGGCAACATGATTAAGGTGAAGCTATCGCACCTGCATCCTTGGGTCATCGCTGGCGGAACGATGCTGGGAGCGGCGCTTTGGCTTGGCGTGCCTTGCGCTTTAACTTGGCCGCAAGTTGCACCGAGCGCCCACGCTTGGGGAGCTCTTGCCATTGCCGGCGTTTTGTGTAGCGCCATCGCTTTCATGCTGTATTTTGAGCTCATGCGTCGCACAGATGCCACGCGGACGATGAGTGTGACTTACCTGATTCCTGTTTTTGCCGTGTTGTATGGTGTCTTGTTTTTAGGCGAACATCTCACGTCGTCTATGCTGCTGTACGCCAGCATCATTTTGCTGGGCACGGCGCTGGCAACGGGTCTTTTGACGTTTCGGCTAAGGGCCAGCGGGGCTTAACCGCAAAAGAGTAGGTGTGCGTCGGTGTGCCGACACCGCATTGCAACCGCATGGCTGCTGCCATGGCAATCATGGCACCGTTGTCCGTACAAAACCGTAATTCCGGGTAGTGCACACGGATACCACGTTTGGCACACTCATCATTTAAAGATGCGCGCAGATATTCGTTAGCGCCTACACCGCCAGCCACAACGAGCCGATCAAGCCCCCTCTGCGCAAGGGCTGCGAGTGATTTTTTTACCAAGCACTCCACAATCGCTGCCTGCGTTGATGCCGCCACATCGGCAATTTGCGCGTCAGTCAGTGCGCTGTGTCCAGTGGTCATTTTGTTGGTTGCTTCGATTTTTTTGACTTGCGTCAAAACCGCCGTCTTTAACCCAGCAAATGAGAAGTCCAAGTTCCCACTACGCAATAGCGGACGGGGCAACGCATAGGCGGCTGGATTGCCATGGTTGGCAAGCTTAGCCAGCAAAGACCCGCCGGGATAATCTAACCCTAGCAACTTGGCGGACTTATCAAACGCTTCGCCAGCCGCATCGTCAATGGTTTCACCCAGCATGTGGTAGTCGCCCACGCCGCACACGCTCATCAGCTGCGTATGTCCGCCCGAGACCAAGAGTGCCATAAATGGAAATGCAGGAGGATCGCTACTTAAAAAGGGGCTCAACAAATGGCCTTCTAAATGATGCACCCCCAGCACGGGCTTATCCAGAGCGGCTCCTAGGGCAACCGCCTCGCCAGCGCCCACCAGTAAAGCCCCCGCAAGACCCGGCCCTTGCGTAAACGCTACCACATCAATGTCGGCGATCCGTTTATCGGCTTTGGCAAGCACGGCTTGCAGCAGAGGTAGCACGCGGCGAATATGGTCGCGGCTGGCCAGCTCTGGAACCACGCCACCATACGGCTGATGCATCTTAATTTGGCTATGCAACTCGTCGGCTAACAACACGGGAGGCCGGACACGCTGGTGCATATCGACCTCCACCAGCGCAACGCCCGTCTCATCGCACGATGATTCAATGCCAAGAATCAACATGGTTCGTGCGCCTGTGCCGCATGCCGCAACGCTTGTAGCGCCGCCACCATCTGATCCAGCACAGGCTCCCAGCTGCTGGGCATCATTTGTCTAAAGAGGCGCATGCCAACAGGATACCAAGGCGAGTCATCACGGTCGATCAGCCAGCGCCAATCCGTCTCTATGTAGGGAATCATGACCCAGCACGGAACGCCAAGCGCCCCCGCCACATGCACGATAGCTGTATCGACACTAATGATCAAATCCAGCTCGCTCACGAGCGCCGCACCATCGGCAAAATCCGTCATGCGCGAGCCCCAGTCAACTAAGGGTTGATCGGCAGGCGGTGATTGCGCCTCATGCGCCGCATCTCCTGTCTGCAAGCTCACAAAGCTAATGCCGGGCACACCCCATAGCGGACGCAATACGGCAAGACCCTCCAGCGAACGATGCCGATCATTGCCATGTGCGGGACTGCCGCGCCACGTAAGCCCCACCTTAAGCGTCGTTTCAGGCAATTCCGTCTGGATACGTGCACGCCAAGCGCGTCGATTGGAGGTGGGTGCACTCAGGTACGGAATTGGCGCGGGCAAGTTATCCAAAGTCACGCCCAGCACCTGCGGCATACTTTGCTCGTAAACCCAAAAATCCATAGCAGGCCAGCCAGTACGCATGTCCTCTACGCAAATGGCTTCATCCACGCCAAGCGCCGTTTGCAATAAGGTTTTAATGGCCGCTTGCACCAGCAACACCACACGCGCCGCGCCGCGTGCTTTGAGCATAGGAATAAAGCGAGCAAACATGATCTCATCGCCGTAACCTTGTTCGCGCATCACAAGAATGGACTTGCCTGCTAGCGGCTCGCCCGTCCAGCGTGGGAACGGTGCGTTATGCGACATGCGCGGCGGCTCACCTTCACTGACTAAATAGCGCGACTCCGATAGCGCCCACCCCTCGCGGTAGCGCCCCAACGCCAAAAGCAGCGCTCCGTAGTTCACGCGCCCTTCGCTGTAGTTGGGGTTGACCTCGATCATGCGCTTAAAGGCGACCTCCGACTCTGCCCAGCGCTTCCCCCAGCGCAACAGCATACCGATGTTGTGGTGTCCGTAAAAGTAATGAGGCGTATGCTGCACGGTTTGCTGATAAAAAGCCAAGGCCTCCGCCCTGCGTCCCTGTCCTGTCAGCCATCCGCCCAGAGGCCAGTACACCTCTTCATAAGTGGGCAGCAACTCAAAGATGCGCCAAAGTAGCGTCTCAAACCCCTCGGTATCGCCGCGCTCCTTCAATCGCATCGCCGACACAAGCATCCAATGCGCCGCTGTCTTCAACCGATCTTGCAATGCCAAATGATCAGCGACTGATACTGTCATGCGAAGCGACCAAGGTGCAAGGTAATCGGGGGCTGTTCATGCGTTCGATTCTAGCGATGGGGGCGCCAAGCTAACTCAGCGCAACCACGACGAGGCAGCGACAATTAGGCAACGCTACTCTCACCATCTTTAACCTATGACGGCTTCCATCCAATCATCCCAAGGCTCGGTTACGCTTGTTGGCGCAGGCCCTGGCGACCCAGAGCTATTAACCCTCAAAGCCGTGCGTGCCATTGCCGGCGCTACGGTCATTTTGGTAGACGATTTGGTCAGCGATGCGGTACTGGCGCACGCCTCGCCAGAAGCTCGCATCATCTACGTCGGTAAGCGCGGCGGTTGCACATCCACTTCGCAGGCCTACATCGAGCAATTGATGCTGTCCGAGTGCCAGCAAGGCCAAACCGTTGTTCGTCTCAAAGGGGGCGACCCCATGATGTTTGGCCGCGCAGGCGAAGAAATTGCCGTTTTGACCGCTGCGGGAATCCCTTGCACCGTTGTAAGCGGCATCACTGCATCCTTAGCCGCAGCAGCTGGACAAGGCATATCGCTCACACACCGCAACCATGCGCATGGTGTGGTCTTCATCACAGGTCATGTAGCGCCTCATGGATCGACCCTAGACTGGACGGCGCTTGGTTTGGCCCTACAACAACTCAAGCTCACACTGGTTGTCTACATGGGTGCCCGTCACGCAGACCTGATCCAGCAAGGACTCCAGGTACACTGCGCCGCCGCAACACCCGTATCGTTGGTTCAGCATGCCAGCACCGAACAAGAGCGGCATGTGCTCACCCGTCTTGACCAACTGAATCACACCATCCAAACGCAAGCACTGCACAGCCCACTCATCATGATCATTGGTGACGTTGTCAAACTAACCTTTGCATGTAAGGCAAAACAATAAATTTTTGACTGTAAGTTCTATGCAGGATTGCTATAATGCGCGGTTGGTTGCGCAAGCGATCAATTTTCCGGGAAATTATCTAATATCTTTTTAAAAAGGACTCCACCATGAACAAGTCACTCGTATTGGCCGCTTTAATTGCCGCCGCTGCCCTCGCCGCTTGCGGTAAAAAAGCAGAAGCACCAGCTCCTGCACCAGCTCCTGCCGCTGCCGCGCCAGCTCCTGAAGCATCTGCACCAGCCGCTGCTCCTGCCGCTGCTCCTGCCGCTGCCGCATCTGCACCAGCCGCTGCTGCCGTTGTTGACGCTGCCAAAGGCGTTGCTGAAGCCGCTAAAGGTACCGCTGATGCTGCTAAAGGCGCTGCTGACGCAGCCAAAAATGCTGCTGGCGCTGCTAAAGACGCAGTCAAAAAGTAATTTTTGCTTTGTCTATCAAAAACCACCTTCGGGTGGTTTTTTTATGCCCGCAATCATCTCTCGATGGTGACCCAGTCAAACCCCGTCTCGGCATCGGCAATGGTTAGTTCAAAATTAAACTGACTTGCCACTGGAGCGACGATCCGGCCAACCAGCTCGGGGTGATTGTTTTGTTCGCTCAAATGCGCCGCAACAACATGTTGCAGTTGCCTGTGCGCGATCGTTTGCAATAAATCAAGTGCTTGCGCGTTACTCAAGTGACCGTAACTGCCCGCAATGCGCTGCTTTAAAAACGGGGGATATTTGCTCGCGCGTAACAACGCTTCGTCGTGGTTAAATTCAAGAATGACTGCGTCCAAGCGCTGCATATTTTGCGCAACGTAAGGGGTCGCGTGCCCAAGGTCTGTGAGTAGCCCCAACCGCTTATCCGCCGCAGCGACCACCACTTGCAAAGGTTCTTTGGCATCGTGTGCCACGGTAAATGGACGGAGTTCTAAGTCACGCACACCAATCGTTTCGCCGTCAACCGCAAAATGAACGTGTTCACCCATATCGGGACTTCCCATTGCACAAAAGGTGCCACGGCTCATCCAAACCGTTATACGCTCTTGCAGCGCCAGTTGACGCACACACCCCACATGGTCACTGTGCTCATGCGTCACAAAAACGGCATCAATGTCTTGAAAACCGAGGCCACGCCTAGCTAGGCGTTCATCTAAATGTTTGTAGGGCAAGCCGCAATCGAGCAACACCCTAGAGGCCGAGCTACCAACGCCCACCTCAACCAAGGTGGCGTTCCCCGTACTACCGCTACCTAGTGAGCAAAATCGCACCTTATTTGCTGCGCTCACTGCAAGTCGTCTTGCAACACTTTCAAGATGCTTTTCGCCTCTGCCGTATTTAAGACTTTGCCGCTGGTGTCTGCGACCCGAATGCGTGTTCCGCTGGGCTGCGCAACCAACATGATTTGGTATTTTTGCAGTGAGTCCTTGGCTTTCGCCCCCATGAGTCGCGCAAAGAATCCAGGCGCATTCTTGTCTGCACTAGGATCAACATAGCGTACGTAATAAATCCCCTTGCTGCGGTCACGATCCTCCACCGTGAAATTCGCCCGATCCAAGGACAGACCCACACGCCGCCAAGCCAGATCAAGTTCATCGGTCACAACCAAACTACTTTGAGCACTGTCCTGTTCAATGCTGGCGCGAACGGGTGGGCGCACTGTAAAAGTCGGGGTGCTGGCGCTGGACGGCTTTTGATCAAGCGCTACATGAGCCGCTTCTTGCGTAGCACCCAAACGTACCATTAAGCGCTTCAAAAACTCAATCTCTAACTCGGGGTCCGAGGGGCGTGGCTTCCAGATCATGGTGGTGCGATCGTTCGTAGCGTAGTCTTCCATCATGCCGCGATGACTGATGTAAATTTCTGAACCCCCATTGGCCGTCCGCTCTAATCGTGTACGGTATTTATCGCGCTCATTGGTTGAGTAAAGTCCATTGAGCAATTTACCGAAGTATTTGCGCACACCATCTTGGGGCAACTTGGCTCGGTTTTCATTCCACTCGGTTTCCATAATGCCCAAAGTGGGTTGGTCGAGAATGATCGTCAAGCCGTTATCGGCCCAAAACTTTTTGATGTCTTCCCATAACTTTTCTGGTGCCCGCTCCGTCACGAGCCATCGCTGAGAGCCATCGCGCACCACACGGACATCGCCCAAGGCATTCACCGCCGTCGTCGGACTCGCCGCAGGCAAAGTCGCAGCCCCCGAACCCTGCAGCGTGCTGGCATTAGCCGCACCGCCAACAGGAACTGACGCTTGACTATTTTTTGTGAGCAAACTCAAGTCCGGTGGCACCTCTAAGCCGGGGGCTTGTTTGCCCTGCGACTTGTAATCTACCTTACTGTTGTCAAACGTTGTCGTGCAAGCCGACAAAGCACATACCGCCGCCAGCAGCCAAAAAATCTTATCCATCATCCGTCTTTCAAAATGCCGCAAGTCCGCATGGCTTGCTCAACCATCGCTTGCGACGCAGGCGTTAACTCCGTCATAGGTAAACGCAAATGGCCACCACAAAGACCCATACGCGCCGCCGCCCATTTCACAGGAATAGGATTGGCCTCAACAAAGAGACGTTGATGCAGCGGCATCAACTCAAACTGCAAGCGCATCGCCGTGCGCACGTCACCCGTCACCGCCGCCATGCACAGCTCATGCATTTTTCGGGGTGCGATATTGGCGGTCACGCTGATGTTGCCCTGACCACCACACAGCATGAGTGCCACCGCCGTTGGATCATCGCCCGAGTAAATGCCAAAGTTGGTAAGTCCTTTATCGCGCACGGCTTTCATCAACCACTGGGCACGCTCTAAGTTACCCGTCGCCTCTTTGATGCCCACAATGCCGTCCACCTGCGCCAATCGCATCACGGTGTCATGCGCCATATCGGCCACAGTGCGCCCCGGTACGTTGTAGAGATACAGAGGCAACTCTACCGCTTCGATAATTTTTTTGAAGTGCTGGTACTGCCCCTCTTGCGTCGGCTTGTTGTAGTAAGGCACCACTTGCAACTGCGAATGCGCCCCCACCTTTTGCGCATAACGCGCCAGCTCAATCGCCTCAGCCGTCGAGTTGGCACCGCAGCCCGCCATGATGGGCACAAAACGTTCGGTATGTTTAGCCGCTTGCTCAACCGCAACACGAATAATTTCGCAGTGCTCCTCGACGCTGACGGTTGGTGACTCCCCCGTCGTCCCGACAACCCCAATGCAGTCGGTGCCCTCGGCAATGTGCCAGTCCACCAACTTGCGCAGTCCCGTGTAGTCAACGCTACCGTCCTCGTGCATGGGGGTAATCAAAGCAACGATGCTGCCTGTTAAAGGCGTAATGGGATTCATAAGTAAAACCTTAGAGTCAAAGAAGATGCCGTAAGGGCTGCATTTTAGTCGGCGAATGTGTACCTTGCTTGCAAGCCACGATACGCTGTACGCACCGATTGGGCGAGGGCAAGAACCCGTCTTCATAAGCCACAATGTGCATGTCTTTGCACACGGTCAGCAACTCTGCGGGCTGTAGCAAAAAGTCTGGCCTTGAGGGTCTGCCAAACGCTTCATTGCCTATGGCAAACGTTTCATAGATCAGCACACCGCCCTGCGCAAGACTGCCCAGCAACACCGGGAAGAGTGGTCTGTGCAAATAATGGGTCACCACCACCGCGTCAAACAGCTGCGGCGAGTCGTTTTGCATGAGCGGCCACACCCCGCTCTCTATATCCGCCTGAACAATACGCACACCGGGCGAGTGCGCCTGCACGACTTGCAAAGCTTCGCCCGAAACATCGATGGCCGTCACAGCGCAGCCCTTGTCGGCAAACAGCTTGCTATGGCGACCGGCTCCGCAGGCCACGTCCAGTATGGACTGCGAAGGCTGTGCCAGATGCGCCCAGCGCCGCACCCAATCCGATGGCGCTGACAACCCGAGCGGCGGCGACCCAGACACATGCGTCATTGGAAACAAAGCCACAGTTGGTTACCCATGGTCACGATGAAGTCGGGACGGGTGTACGCGACAAAAACAAGACTGGCGACGACACCCAGCAGCAACCACGCCACCCTTTTTTTAAGCCCATGTGCCACGGCGAATCTCCGTCTCCCGAATAGGGAAGTTAATCAAAGCGCCAAATACACCCAGCGCAATAGCTAACTGCCAAGCGAGGTTGTAGTTGCCCGTTTTGTCGTACAAATAACCGCCCAGCCACACCCCCATAAACGAGCCCACTTGATGGCTCATAAACACAAAGCCGCTCAGCATGGACAAATGCGAAATGCCAAAAATTTGCGCTACCACCGCATTCGTGGGTGGCACAGTCGATAACCACAAAAAGCCCATCACCGCCGCAAACACATACACACTCCATGGCGAGAGCGGCACGAGCATAAAAACGCCAATCGCCACTGCACGGGCACCATAAATGAACGACAAAATATAGCGCTTGGGTAGGCGCTGCCCCAAGGTACCGGCAGCATACGTACCAAACACATTAAAGAGTCCAATCAGTCCCAGCGCATAAGCCGCCACCTCGGGTGAAAGCCCCTTGTCCTTCAAATAGCTGGGCATGTGCACGCCGATAAACACCACTTGAAAACCGCACACAAAATAGCCCGCCATCAATAACTGAAAGCTGGGATACTTAAACGCCTCCTTGAGTGCTTGCCCTATCGACTGATGCCGCAGCGCAGAGTGCCCACCCTGGAAACCCGGCTCGCGCAGCCCAAACGCCAGTGGCATGATGACGAGCACCAACGCCGCCAACAGCAAAAGTGCTTCTTTAGCGCCAAAATTTTGAATTAAAAAACTCTCCGTCGGAACCATCAAGAATTGACCGAACGATCCCGCCGCTGCCGCCACGCCCATCGCCCACGAGCGCCGATCCGCGCTGACATTACGGCCAATAATGCCGTAGATGACGGCGTAGGTTGTGCCCGCTTGGGCCGCGCCAATCAACACGCCCGTGGTGAGCATAAAAACCAGTGGCGTTGTCGCCATTGCCATCCCCGTCAGACCCAGCGCATACAAAACGGCAC
>CAZAIW010000089.1:0-9084 GCA_964485285.1 uncultured Burkholderiaceae bacterium
ATCTCTTCGGGCTTGATCTCGCGCACCAGTTCGGGCACGCCCCAAGCGAATGCGGGATCAACTTTGATCTTGAAGTGGTACATGCTTTGCAGGGCTTGATGGTCTTCTTTGCGGAAGGTCATTTTGCCTTTGGGGGTCTCAAAGCTCATGCCTTCCATGGCAGGAATGAGCGCTTGGCTGCTGGCATCGCCATTGGTTTTTTTGAGTGCCGTCACCACGGCCATAGCAGCGGAAAAACCGCCCGCCGTAAAGAAGTCTGGCGGCGCCTTGAATTGGCTGTAGTGACGCGAGACCATGGCTTCGTTGACAGCGTTTTTGGGCATTCCAAAATAGTAGTAAGCCGCGCCCTCCATGCCCGGGAACTGTTTATACGCCACCATCGCGGGCAAGATGTTGCCGCCAGTGGCAATCTCAATGCCGTGGCGTTTCAAGTCCATATCGGCGATTTTGAAAGGGTTACCGCCCGCCCAAATGATGAAGATGATTTTGCGCCCGGGTTGGTCTTTGAGTTTTTCAATCAGGCGTTGCCCTCCAGCCGTGAAGTCGGTGGTGGCTGGTGGCAGATATTCCTCGTGCACGAGTTTGGCTTTTTTGATGGCTTCTTTAAACGCTTTCACGCCATCACGTCCAAAGGCCGAGTCTTGCGCCATGGTGGCAATGGTGTAGCCCGCTTTATCGAGCGCCACCGCGTTAGAGATAGCGTCTTGCGAGCTGTTGCGCCCCGTGCGAAAGATGTATTTGTTCCATTTGTCACCCGTAATCGAGTCGGCCACAGCAGGCTCGACCAGCAAAATCTTTTTGTACTCTTCGGCAACGGGCAACATGGCCAGCGCCACGGGGGAAGCTGTCGGGCCCACGGCAATGTCGGCTTTGTCGTCGCCATAGGCCGCAGCCAGTAGGGCTTTGCCTTGATCGGGCTTGCCGCCATCGTCCTTTTCAATCACCACTAATTTCCTGCCAGCCACCATCATGGTTCCGCCCGTGGCGTAGTCCAGCCCCATCATGAAACCGGTTGCGGTTTGCTTGCCATAAGCCTCAAGCGCTCCTGTCTTGCTGTAGATGTGCGCAATTTTGATGTCTTTGCCAGCATCTTTGTTTTGCGCCATCGCGCCATTCAGACTACTGCCCAAAGCCAAGGCCAGCAAGGCCTGCGAAACCAATCCCAACAAGGGGCGACGGGTGAAACGAGCGGACATAAGAGGAACTCCTTAAAACAAAATTGAAAAATGATTGTAGGCGCAGCTACGCGGCAGATGCATACATTAGCTACGCATGATGTGATGCCGCTTGGCAAGGCTGGGAAACAACTTCCACCAGACCAGCGCGATCAGGACAGCACCCACACCCCCAAGTGCCACCGCACGTACAGGCCCCAGCCATGCAGCGGCGGCTCCTGACTCAAACTCGCCCAGCTGATTGGACGCACCAATAAAAATAGAGGTGACCGCGCTGACGCGCCCGCGCATGGCATCAGATGTCTCTAGTTGCACCAGCGACTGGCGGATCACCACACCCACCATATCGGCCATACCCGAGACCAAGAGCGCCACAAACGACAGCACAAAATGGGTCGATAAACCAAACACCACCATACACAAGCCGTACAAGGCAACAGCGATCAATAGTTTTTTGCCTACCCGCGTCTCTAACGGAAACCTTGTTAGCACCACCGACAGCACAAGCGCACCAACCGCTGGCGCGGCGCGCAGCACACCCAGACCCAGCGGGCCCACCAACAAAATATCTTTGGCATACATGGGCAAGAGCGCTGTTGCGCCGCCGAGCATGACGGCAAATAAATCCAGTGAGATAGCGCCCAGCAAGACCTTGCTTCGCCAGATGAAGCTCACGCCCGCAAAAACCGATGCCCACGTGATCTCCTCGTGCGGTGGCGCTTGGCGCTTGTCATGCACCGCCAGCAGTAAAGCGCCAGCGATCACATACAGTGCACCGCTTGCGCCGTAAACCGCATCAGCCCCCGCCAAATAAATAGCACCGCCCAAAGCGGGGCCCAGCACGATAGCGGCTTGGGTGCCCGCCGAGCTAAGGGCTGTGGCACGCTGCAACAAAGGCACGGGGACAAGCTGCGGCATGAGCGCCGACTGCGCAGGACTTTGGAAGGCACGGATAACGCCCAGCAGGGTGGACACCATCAAAAGAACCAAGCGCGTGAGCCACCCCGCATGATCAGCAAGCACCAAGCTCAGCGCGATGGCTGCCGACGCGAACACCGTGGTGGCAAAAATGGCACGCCGACTGTGCCGATCAGCCAAATGTCCAGCAGGTAGCGTCAGCACCAATGCGGGCAGAAACTGCAACAAACCGACCAAACCCAAATCCCATGCCGATTGCGTCAAGCTATACATTTGCCAACCCACAGCAACAAACAACATTTGACTGCCGGTGTGCATCGCCACACGCGCCAACCAGTAGCGCATAAAGCTTTTTTGGGCAAACAACTGACGTAACTGCGCGTCTTGCATAAAGAGGATGAGGGATGGGTGGTTAGGCAAAAAAAAGTGCCTGCACCTTGCAGCGTGGTGCTTCGGGTACGATGCGGGGATTATGCCTAATCAACCCACTCCTATGACTCCTCATCTTTTTTCATTGCAAGGCCGCATTGCTTTGGTCACTGGCGGCTACCGCGGCATTGGCCGCATGATCGCAACCGGTTTTTTGCAGCAAGGTGCCACGGTCTACATCTGCGGCAGAAAAGCCCTTGAATGCGATACCGCCGCCAAAGAAATGTCGGCGTTTGGCAAGTGCATCTCGCTGCCGTGCGACATCTCTAAGCCCAGCGGCGTGGCCGATTTAGTCACCCGCTTTCGCGAGCACGAATCGCGGCTCGACATCTTGGTCAACAACGCCGGCGCAGCATGGGCCGAGCCCTTTGCCGAGTTCCCCGAAAAGGGCTGGGACAAGGTGGTTGATCTCAACATGAAGACACCCTTTTTCCTCACGCAAGCGCTGTACACCGAACTGCAAGCAGGCGCTCGTCAAGCCTTACTCAACCATGGCTCGCAGTGCGCCAAGGTGATCAACATCGCCAGCATTGATGGTGTTTCGGTCAACCCGATGGAGACCTATTCTTATGCGGCCAGCAAAGCCGGACTCATCCACCTGACGCGCCGCATGGCACTCAAGCTAGCGCCCGAGGGCATTGCCGTATCAGCCATTGCGCCGGGAGCGTTTGCCTCGGACATGAACACCGTCGCCCGCGACCAAGCCGAGGAGACCGCCAAACGCATTCCATCGCGCCGCATCGGCACCCCCGAAGACATGGCTGGCGCAGCGATCTATTTGGCCTCGCGCGCAGGCGACTACGTGGTGGGATCAACCTTGGTGGTCGATGGCGGCGTGACCCACGCGCGGGGGTGAGGCGGATTAGCAACGACTCTTCTTTCCATCGAAACCTTTGCGTATGCCCGATTCGTTTTCCATCATCGAAGTGACATCCGCTATGCGTAGCGAGGTAGAACAGCTGGGAAGTAAACCAAAATTTTGGTTCCGATATAACGATAAAAATTGGTTGTTTAAGGAGGCACGCGCCAATACCGGAGAAGACTGGTCGGAAAAATTAGCATCAGAAATTGCTCGCTTATTAGACTTGCCCACTCACCACACAGAGTTGGCTATTTGGGAAGACAAACGCGGTTGCGCGGTGCGTTCGTTTTTGCCCAACAATGCGAGCGTCTTAGTTCACGGAAATGAGTTGCTTGGTGGCTTCATTGCCAGCTATGACAAGAACAAGGAATGGGGGCAGGCTGACCACACGATTGACAACATTGTCTCGGTACTTGAGCAGCTATTTGTTGACGATAAACTGAGGCGTTATGCAGCCTTCAGGATGATTGGCTATTTGGTATTTGATGCCCTCGTAGGCAACACAGATCGGCATCACCAAAATTGGGGGGTTGTTTTAACGATGCAAGATCAAAAAATGATGCCTATCATGGAGTTGGCACCCACGTTTGACCATGCATCATCGCTAGGGCGAGAGCTGACAGACGATGCGCGTGAGCGGCATCTAGGTGAAAAGTCCATCGAGCGCTATTCGCTAAAAGGCAAAGGTGGCATTTTTGAGCATGCTACAGCCGCACGCGGCATGAGTCCTATGGCGTTAGCGCAAACATTGGCCGTGCGCTATCCAGAGTTTTTTAAACCATGGCAAACACGAGTTGAGGAATTGGACGAAAATAGTCTGCTCAACTTAGTAGAGCGCATCCCACCTAGCCGTATGAGTCCTTTGGCCAAATCATTTGCATTAGCGTTACTCGCAACTAATAAACACTTACTTTTGAGCATTCCATGAAGAGCTTATTTTTAGCTTGGCAAGCCCCTCCCGGTTCGGCACACAGCCGTGCTTGGTTTCCCGTTGGTCTTTTGGATGCCGAACCCGAAATTTCGCATTACCGTTTTCGCTACACGCACGGTGCAAAAGTAGCGCATGAAAAAGTGGGCTTTAACCCGCTGTTAGCCTTTCCAAGCTTGGACAAAAACTACGAATCGAGTGAGCTATTTCCACTTTTCAAGAACCGAGTTTTATCTTCCAAACGAACTGACTTTCCTGAATACATTCAATGGCTAAATTTGGATCAAAAATCCTCCGACCCTATTTCGATTCTTTCCGTCTCCGGTGGGGAGCGTATGACCGATAACTTGGAGGTATTTCCAAAAGTCACCACGGATGGTGATGGGAATTTTCAAGTTAGATTTTTTCTACATGGCATTCGCCACCTTGGAGAAAAAGCGATTGAGCGTGCCAAACAGCTCAAAGTAGGGGATGCGCTTCGCATCATGATAGAGCTCAATAATCCGGCAACCAATCTGGCCGTCGCCTTGTTCACAGAAGACTACCAACCGATTGGCTGGGCACCGCGCTACCTCATGGAAGACTTGATTCAATGCGCACCCAATGCCCCGCTCATGTCCGCCAAAATTGCGCGGGTCAATACAGACGGAGCGCCGATCAATCAACGCTATTTAATTGACTTCATGGGTCAGGCTCCGAATAACTGGCAACCTATGTCAACCCCCGACTTCAAACCGCTACTAGCATAAATGCCTAGCTCAGCTATTCGTCAAGCTACGCTCATACGACAACGATGACTCTCCTCGACAAACTACGCGGCGACAAAATGCCCGTTCCTGCTCGCCCGCACGCCAAGGCCATTGCACTTGCGTGGCTGGGGTGCTCCATCGCCATCGGACTGCTTGCTTGGCTACACCTGCCTAGTGAGAGGGTGCTGTTGATCGCGTCATTTGGCGCTTCTTGCCTACTCGTGTTTGGCTTTCCTGAAGGCGTGTTTTCTCAGCCTCGCAATGTCGTTCTCGGGCATGTGGTGAGCTCGCTGATTGGACTGGTTTTTCTGCAAACGTGTGGCCCCGCATGGTGGGCACTGGCCTTAGCAGCCGCCACCGCGATGGCGGTCATGATGTGGCTGCGCATCGTGCATCCGCCGGCAGGAGCCAATCCGGTGATCGTTTTTTTGACCACGCCTAGCTGGGACTTTTTGCTCACACCCACGCTGATGGGTGCCGTGTTGATTGTTCTGGTCGCGCTCATTTACAACAACACGATGCGCGGCGAGCTGCGCTATCCCAAGTACTGGTAAGGCAAGTCAGCATGGGCGAGTCAACCGCTCTTGCGGCGCATTACGACGTGATTGTGGTGGGCGGCGGCGCATCGGGACTGATGTGCGCCATGACCGCTGGCGCACGCGGGCGGCGCGTGCTGGTGCTGGAGGGCAGCAATAAAGTTGGCAAGAAAATTTTGATGTCGGGCGGCGGGCGCTGCAACTTCACCAACCAAGAGGTGCTGCCCAAACACTTCATCTCAAGCAATCCGCATTTTTGCATCTCGGCACTGAAACGCTACACGCAGTGGGACTTCATAGCCCTTGTCGAGAAGCACGGCATCCCCTACGAAGAACGCGATTTGGGCAAGCTGTTTTGCTTGAATTCAGCCAAAGATATTGTGACGATGCTGCTTGCCGAATGCGCCGCAGCAGACGTTGAAATGGCTCTCAATAGCGAAATCTCAACCATTGCATCGCCCGCAGACCAAGCGCAGCAGGGCTTGCAGGCACGATATGCCATTTCGGTCAATCTGGATAAGGCCTGCAAGGCACCCACCTGTTTGACTTGCGAGTCTTTGGTGATCGCCACAGGCGGTTTGTCGATCCCCTCCATGGGTGCCTCCGGCTTGGGTTATCAAGTGGCGCGTCAGTTTGGACATACGGTGTTGCCCACCCGCGCCGGGCTTGTGCCCTTTACGTTTAGCGATGGCTTTAAAGATGTGTCCGAGCGGCTCTCTGGGCTGGCGGTTGACGCAGCGCTTGAATGCCACACCGAGCGAGGCTTGGCCGCGTTTCAAGAAGCGGTGCTGTTTACACACCGAGGACTATCGGGGCCGGCCAGCTTGCAGCTCTCAAACTATTGGCAAGTAGGCGAAGTCATCCATCTGGATGTATTCCCCAACCAAAGCGAGGCCGAATTATGGGACTGGTTGCTGCTGCGCAAACGCACACACGCGCCCGCCCTTTTACGCACCGTGTTGGCGGAACATGAGGCCGTGCGTTTAGCAAAAAGTTTGCTGTTAGAGCTGCAAACCGCGCTGTGGCAAGCCTATGCACAAACGCCCATGGCACAAATCCCGGACTTGGTGCTCCAGCAAGTGACGCAAGGGCTTAAGGCTTGGACACAAAAGCCATCGGGTACCGAAGGCTATCGCACGGCTGAGGTCACACTGGGCGGCGTGGACACCACCGAGCTATCGTCCAAAACCATGGAGTCCAAGCGCCAAACGGGGCTTTACTTTGTGGGCGAGGTGGTGGATGTAACGGGACACTTAGGTGGTTACAACTTCCAATGGGCGTGGGCATCTGGGCACGCGGCGGGCGAAGTCGCTTAGAGACTTAGCGAGCGGCTTAGAATCAAGCCTCTACACAACGCAAGGGGAACACATCATGGCAAAAGGCATTCAAGGCGGCAAAGAAGCCAAAAAACCCAAAAAAGACAAATCCCCACCTAAGCTGTCCACCTCGACCGAAGAGCCCATGCGTGCCGCCATCACCACGGCCATCTTGCCCAAGGGCAAGGAGAAAAAGAAGCTGAAATAGCCCGCGCTATAATGCGAGCTGTTTTTTAGTTTCTGCCTCGCTTTGAGGTTTAGCACGGTACCGATTTGATTCATGGGTACCGCAAGTTGTGTGGCTATTGCCACAGAAAGGGAATCACCATGTTAAAAGCGACCATCGCTTCCGTTGTTCAAGCCCATGCACGCGGTGCCAACGATACAGGTAGTCCAGAGGTGCAAGTTGCACTGCTGACCACTCGCATCAACGAACTCACCCCTCACTTCAAACTTCATGCAAAAGACCATCATGGTCGCCGTGGTTTGATCCGTATGGTGAATGCACGCCGCAAATTGCTTGACTATTTGAAGTCCAAAGACGCTGACCGTTACACCGCATTGATTGCGAAACTCGGTCTGCGCAAGTAATCGATTCTCTCAATGAAAGACGTCTGAGTTAGTCCCCTAGCTCAGGCGTTTTTTGCTTTGATGGCGATCGGTTTTATTGTTGTTTGATATTTTTATTGTTGTTAGGAAAGAAAACCATGAGTATTTTTAATAAAGTGACGAAGACCTTCACGTGGGGGTCACACACCGTCACAATGGAAACAGGCGAGATTGCTCGTCAAGCGGGTGGCGCAGTCACCGTCAATGTGGACGGCACCGTCGTTCTAGCTACTGTTGTAGCATCCAAATCGGCTAAAGCTGGACAAGATTTTTTCCCTTTGACCGTGGACTACCTTGAAAAAACCTATGCTGCCGGCAAAATTCCGGGTAGCTTTTTCAAGCGTGAAGCCAAACCCTCCGAATACGAAACACTGACCTCGCGTTTGATTGATCGCCCTATTCGTCCGCTCTTCCCCGAAGGCTTCTTCAACGAAGTGCAAGTCGTGGTTCACACGCTCTCGCTCAACCCCGATGTCGAAGGTGATATTCCCGCACTCATCGCAACCAGCGCCGCGCTGGCCATCAGCGGCATTCCTTTTTCGGGTCCCATTGGTGCAGCGCGCGTGGGTTACATCAACGGCGAATACGTGCTCAACCCGAGCAATGCACAGCTTGCCACATCGCAAATGGACTTAGTGGTTGCCGGTACCGAAGCCGCAGTGCTGATGGTCGAGTCCGAAGCCAAGCAACTGCCAGAAGATGTGATGCTGGGCGCTGTGGTGTTTGGCCACGAAGCTGGCAAAGTGGCCATCAACGCCATCCACGAGCTGGTGCGCGACGCCGGCAAACCCGCATGGGACTGGACAGCTCCCGCCAAAAACGAACCGCTGATTGCCAAAGTGCAAGCAATTGCCTCTAGCAAGCTGGCTGCGGCTTATCAATTGCGCAACAAGCAACAGCGTACACAAGCTTGCCGCGAAGCCACGGCACAAACGATGGAAGCACTCAAAGCCGAAGGCGTTGAGTTTGATAGCGTGACCGTTGAAGGCATGCTGTTTGACATTGAAGCCAACATCGTGCGTGGTCAAATTTTGGCAGGCGAGCCCCGCATTGACGGACGCGACACGCGCACCGTGCGCCCCATCGAAATTCGTAGCTCGGTGCTGCCCCGCACGCACGGATCAGCGCTGTTCACCCGGGGCGAAACACAAGCCTTGGTGGTCACCACGCTGGGCACGGAGCGCGATGCGCAAAAAATTGATGCGCTCTCTGGTGAATACCAAGACAGTTTCATCTTCCACTACAACATGCCACCATTTGCCACCGGCGAATGTGGCCGTGTCGGTACGCCCAAGCGCCGCGAAATTGGTCATGGTCGTCTCGCCAAACGCGCCCTCGTTGCCGTCTTGCCAACCAAAGAAGAGTTTCCCTATACGCTGCGCGTGGTCTCCGAAATCACCGAATCCAACGGCTCTTCGTCGATGGCATCGGTGTGCGGTGGCTGCCTCTCCATGATGGATGCTGGCGTGCCACTCAAAGCGCACGTCGCAGGCATTGCGATGGGACTCATCAAAGACGGTAACAAGTTCGCCGTATTGACCGACATTTTGGGAGACGAAGAT
>CAZAIW010000090.1:0-8988 GCA_964485285.1 uncultured Burkholderiaceae bacterium
AACGCTGGGCTGTGGTGACTTTGGGCAGTGCGATGCCATCGCCATCGAACAACTGTGATAGCAAGGCGCGCGCGGCGGGGACATTGTGCAAGCGAACTGAGTAGTGACGAGCCGAATGGGCGCGGTAACCCGACAAGATATTGCCTTGCACGTCGGACAAGTCCACCGTACTAGGCGCAACGGGGCGTACGGGTGGGGGCGTTTTGCGTGGCCCCACAATGTCGATCACGGTGCGACTAGGGTAGGCGCTGTAGACGGGGTAGTCATCCCACATCAAAGCGGGCGGTGCAACGATGACGCGGTTGTTTTGTTTGACGAAGGCATAAAACTCGCTTGGGTATTGGCTGACTGGCAAGGGCGGGGCGTTTTTAACGAATCCCAAAATAGCATCAAAAATGTCACCAATGGCAATCACAAAATCCAGCGCGTAGGCATCTAGCGGACCATCGAAACTGGTGATGACTTGCAGTGCCGAGTTGTCGTGACTGGGCAAAAACCGCGCAAAGTGAACAAAATGTAATTCTTGCAAGGCCGCAAAAGTGGCTTCGCTTTTGGCGGCAATGGCCTCCATGAGCACGGGCATTTGTGAGGGGTCATTCAGTATCAGCTGCAAGTTCAAGCCGTGGCTGACTTGTTCGGTAGCTGCGGTAGGTGCGGCGGAGGCAGCAGCAGCTGCGAAAGGGCAGGAGGATGGTGGTGAAGTTGTCATAGTGGACTCTCAAAATGTGTGAGTAAAGAAGTGAGCGTATTTTGTAGATGATGCCAATAAGTAAGGGCAGTATCGACTTGGTTTTTATAAAAATGAGGTGGCATATCTTGCGGTGATTGTGAGATGAGGACTTGCAAACGGTCTTGCCAATCGGTCAGCATATTGATCACGTCTTGCGCAGCGGTGAGCATGTGATTGACCTGCGCATTCAACTGGGTGATGTGCTCTAGCTGCATCAAACGAGGCAGCACAGCAGACTGCGACAGGTTCGCAATGGCGATTTGCTGCGCCAAAGCCTCGTTGTCAATTTGGCTGGATAGCCGCGCTAGGGCAGGAATCGTGGCTTGCACCTTGAGCAGCAAAGGATGAGATGCTTGGGATCCCATGCAGTAGACCAAGCGAAGCTGATGGATATGACTGCAAAAATGTTCGAGTGCTGAGTCATCATGTGACTCATCCAAAACGTGTGCCAATGTCCATAACTGATGCTGGCACGCATGTAAGGTGGTCTGGCAAATATGGTGCAAACAATCCATCATTGATTGTGCCAGTTGGATAGAGGGATCGCTTAGCAGTCGTTGGGCATATACCGCACTCAAAGCCTGTGCATCACCAGACGAGTCCACAAGTGCCTTTGCACTACCAAGTGCCAAGGTTTGCTCTTGAAGCAGTGTTTGCACCAAACGAGCCAACAAAGGCGAAGCACCGCTCCCTGCTTCGCCCTCGTCTATCTCATGCGGGATAAGGTAATAGCTGATGGGCGGCATACGCTCGGTTCTTATTTGGCTGAAGTAGCCGTTTTACTTGACTTGAGCGGCAAAACTACAAGATTGGGCACAGCATAGGGCGTGCCGTATCCCAGTACATGACTGATTGCAATGCGGCGCGATTGCAGCGTGGGTGCGTTAGGTAGGTTGGAGCTGGGGGCTTGCGCGTTGTGGCACATAAAGCAGTTTTGAACGCCTGAAAGCGGCTTGTTCAGTGGCACTTGTTGAAATGTCTCGGCCGTTGTATTGGCTAAATTAACCGAGTCTATGGCATTACTAGAGTCCAATTTACTGAGGTTCGGGTTAGTCGTCACGTAGCTGTTGGGTGCTAACCAAACGGTGCCATTCAACAGGTAGTTACCAAATAGCGCTTGGGCAGGGCTTTGCGTGCTGGACTTAAAAAACGTAGCCAGTGATTGGTTAACGTTGATCACGTTTTGCACACCGTTTTCGCTTTGTTGATCTTCCCCGCCTGTTGCATTGAGTAATACTGCATTGGCAATGGGTGCAAATTTTTGCGTTTGAAGATTGAAAGATAGCTGCGGCACAAAGCGATTAAATGACTGAGAGGACTGCGGTTGATACACATTCACGACGCTATAAGGTGTATGGGCTTTGTAGAAAGTGTAGCCTTGGGGGCTGGAACCATTGACGTTAAAACTGTTGTCGGCAACCCGAGGCGCATTTTGATTGTGCTCAAAAGTTGCCCATAAAAATTCTGGGTGATTGACTGTATAGCCAACCACGTGCAGTCCAACGAGCGCCACATCGACTTGAACCGTCTTGCTACTAGCCGCGATGGTTTGCTTTTGTTTGGTGGCTCGCACAACCAGCTCAGGAACTTCGGCCTTGGTGACAAACGCCCCTGCTGGCGCTGCTTGGCCTGCATCAAGGCGTAGCCAAGTGGCTTTAAAGACGGCTGAACCGACAGGAAAGTAGGAGTCCTTACTCGCATTTTTTTGATAATCGCCTGTCTTAATCATGTTAGCTTTGGCGGTCTCAAAATACGGCTGATTCATGTGTACGGAGGCGTACACAGGATAGCCATTGGGGCCCACCAGCACGCTACCGTCGGCCTCCACAATCGCACCCGCCGCTTCGCGCCCTGTGATTGGGCCTGATTTGCTAAATGTGCGCATACCTAGCCGTAGTATGGATGGCGGGGAGACATGAGCTGCTGCGCTTTTCGCACGCTTGACGGCAGGCAATAACTGATCGACGGTGGGTAAGTTTAAAAAGCGCGGCACGCCTTTTGCGTCCAATGCGGTGGCCCATACAAAAGCCTCAGCAGACCACTGATGGAAATTGCAGTCGGGTGTGGGCAAGTTCGCCGTATCTTCGGTAGGGAAAGTCGAGGTGGACTTTTGATAGTTCACCAAATTCTCTTGCCAACCCATTTGAGGACACATTTGTGCGGAAGCACTGGTGTGCCACCCTGTCGCTAATAGAGCGCTGGCGCAAGCGATTTTGATGAATCGGTTGATTTGATGTTGAGTCATGATAGTTCTCCTTGGTTTAAATTATTCACGCCGCGACCTTGACACCCATTTGCTGCATGGCGTTTTGTGCTGACATGAACGCCCCCTCTTGCCAACCGGGTAAAAAAGACAATTGATCACCAATGGCAAAAAACACACCTTCTGGTTTCAATAAACGCTGGTAGTGCGCCTCGATCGTTTGATCGTTGTGATTCCATTGGGTATATCCACCTGTTTGCCCTTCGGCCTGATGCCAAGCAATACTGACGGCTTTGTTAGAAGGTAATAATTTTTCGTCCTTCATTTCGGGATGGAGTTTGCTGCCATCTTCTCGCGCTGACTTGATTCGTTCGGACAAGCTCATGTCACCGTATTCAGTGGCTTGTTTGTCGTAACAATAAGAGCCTGGCAAGATACCTTTTTTGCTGAAATAGTCATTCGATGGATACCACATTTGCGTGAGCCTCGAATTGGTATAACTGATGCCCCCAAAAATGTTATACGGCGCTTGCTCCCAAAACCGTTGATTGGCTTGCCATGCTAATTTGTAAAGTGGCCCTGGCACAGCAGCATTGATCGCGGCGCGGTAATCGGCAGCGAAGTTGTTCTCGATTTTGGCCAAGATACCTAATGGAATGCAGCTCAAAACGTAATCGGCTTTGAGCGTGTGGCGTAAATGTGTGCGGGTATCGACATAGCGTATGTCGACACTTTTAATGCCAGTGCTATCGACCTTTTGATCGATTTTTTCAACCCGTGCGTGATAGCGAATCAGCTTACCCACGTGCTGGGTAAAGGCATCAACAAACTTATCCATTCCGCCCACAGGTTGAAATAGTGTGGGTTCCCAGTCGCCCTCAGAGGGTTGGAAAAAGCGATTGTTCCAAAACTGGGATCGCATCATTTCAGCCAGTGGTAGTGTGGGGTGAGGCGCACACATGGCTTGTACGGTCATTGGATCAGCGCATAGATTGCGCGGGGTGTCCGAACCCACGGTGTTACTGGCGGTTGTGCCGCCAAACTGCGCCACCATCGCCATAAAGGCTTGCTTATCAATGCCCGTCAGTGCTTGGTCAAGTGCGCCTTGGTTGACGGCCTTATTCAGCAAATCGGCAATGTGGTAGTTCACGTCGTTGCCAAGGCGATAGCGCGGTATCGCTAGGCCACCAAAAGCTTGGCTGGACTGGTAGAGGTTGGCCATGTTCGACATGACATAAATCTCTAGCGGCACACCCAGCTCTTGGCAATAGTGCATACAGCGTTGGTGGTGAAAAGGCAGCCGCGCAGGCCCCATATTCATGTACATCCCATCGTCAAAGTCACACACCTGTACGGTTCGCCCGTGCTTGGCCGACTCTTCCACCACTTTGCTGCCTTTGCGGGCTGTAAAGTTGCGTCCGCCTGGCCTGTCCAGCAACTCCAAAATCGTGCAGGAATAGCCCCGCTTTTGCAGCTCATAGGCAGACATCAATCCCGACATTCCCGCCCCCAAAATCACCACATGCTGACCTTTTCCATTGGGAACACGATTCAAATCGGAGGCGGCAAAAGCGGTGGGTACACCTAGCAAGCCCATGCCGATCATGGTGTCGTACAGGGCGGATGCACCTGCGGTTTTGCCTACCCATTCCAAAAACGTGCGTCTTGTGGGCGAACGCTCAAGGGATGGCTGGCTTGACGGTTGGGGACGGGTTGTCATGCTGTGCTCCTATGGGTAGAAAGGGCTTGGGGACTCACGCCGTCACTATTAAGGGCGTGCGGGATAGATGCCCTGCGTCGCAATGCAGGCGGTTAGAGCTAAAGCCGGAGAGCGTGTGGGGACGGGTTGGTTGTTGCCTGTCACGCCGACCGTGCCGCCGCCTGTGCTGGCAGGGATGGTCACCGAGCCGCTGGCCGACAAGCCGCCTATAGCGACTGTGCTGCTCGATACCGCTGGGCTGGTGTTCCAAATTTTGGTGCTGACTGTCTCGCCGCCTGAGACCTGTGAGACCACCTTGCCTAACATGCTGCCATTGGTGGGGGTGTCGCTGGTGCCAGGGGATGTGCTGGCATTTAAACCCACAGTGACCGCCACGGGTAGCACTTGGGGAGCACTGCCACCGCTAGGCGTAAAGCCATGGTTGTGTGCGGGAAGCTGACCGATGGTCAGGGTCGTTGCTTCTGTGCCCACACTCTGACCCAGTACGGCATTCGATAAGTTATTGCCTTGCCCTGTGCCAAGGGTGCTGCGGCCACGCAAGTCGGGTAAGTTAAATGTGTTTCGACCATCGCCGCCAAACGTGGTTCCTAACAACGAAAACAATGCCGGATTGCTGTTGAGCGCAAGTGCTCTGCCGTCTGCTGGTAAATAGCCTTGCGGGCAATAGTTAAATGTGAAGGTGCACATCTCACCGATGTAAGGCTCTGAGCCGCAGGCCTGTGCCTGCCCTGCTAAGCCCAGCGCCAAGAGTGCGCCAGCGAGTTTGAGTTTTTTGCTCAGTTTGTTTTGAATGAATGACATGATGATCTCCTAAGGTTAAAAATAAAACAGATTTACTGGGCGCGGGCATTCACGAAATACACCGTTCTTGGGCCAGAAGTGAGCGTTGCCAAGGCGCTGGTTCTGATGGTGATAATTTGTCCGGTCGTGAGGTTGAGGCTGATTTGCGAGGGATTGATAGAGTTGCCGCTGCTCCATGCGGGAACGCTGCGTGTTGCCAGAGTTGAGTTGACAGCCATACCTGTACCTGCTGCGGGAAGGGCATCCACAATATCCAGCGTAAAAGATTCTTCTACATAAGAGTAAATATCAAAGGTATAAGTTGCATTGGCGGGTACTCTAAAAAATACATTGCCATTCGTAATAGTGCTACCACTGACGGCAAAGGGGTTGGTGTAGCTGACGGAAGTGGTAGCAAAGTGAGAGTTAAAAGCATTGGGCACTGTGGTCGATGTTTGGCCGCCACCGCCTAAACTCACGCCTGTTCCCCAGCTACCGCTGACGCGAGTAAAGAGCAGGGGGCTGGTGCCCGTTTGAATGTACAGATCGCCATCCAGTGCTCTAGCAGGGGAGCTGCCAGTTGGTGCGGCCGAGCCCGTCCATATTTTGTTGCCATTGGTTCCTGCGGCTCCCGTTGCACCCGTTGCTCCCGTAGAGCCAGTGGCACCCGTAGCACCCGTTGCGCCTGCGGCTCCCGTAGCGCCAGTTGCCCCTGTGGCACCTTTGAGTGAAACGCTAGCACTCCAAGTGCCTGCGGTTTTAGGGCCGTAAAGTGTGCTGGTGCTGGTGTCGATATAGAAATCACCATTCACGCCCGTACCCACACCGGGAACGCCTGCCCCATTCAAAATGGTGTTGCCATTGGTGCCGTTCGTTCCATTGGCTCCTGCTGCCCCGGTAGCCCCTGTGGCTCCCGTTGCACCAGTCGATCCAGCAGCCCCCGTTGCACCTGTGGCACCTGTCGCACCTTTAATGGAAATGCCCGTGCCCCAGCCACTGCTAGTTTTGGGGCCATAGAAAGTACTGGAACTGGTGTCTATGTAGAAATCACCATTCACGCCCGTACCCGCGACTGGGTTCGTCGCGCCGCTCAAAATGGTGTTGCCATTGGTGCCGTTCGTTCCATTTGTGCCATTGGCACCTGTTGCTCCCGTAGCGCCTGTTGCACCCGTTGCTCCAGTAGCCCCTGTCGAGCCCTTAAAGGAAACACCTGTGCCCCAGCCACTGCTGGTTTTGGGGCCGTACAAGTTGCTGGAGCTGATATCGATATAAAAGTCACCATCTACGCCGGTGCCCGCACTGGGCAGACCGATTCCGCTCAAAATGGTGTTGCCATTGGTTCCATTTGTCCCGTTTGTACCCATTAAAGAGATACCAAGACTTGGCCAGCTGCTCGCGCCTTTGGGGCCGTAGATCGCTTTGGCTGTGGTGTCCAGATAAAAGTCTCCAGCAACGCCAGTGGAGGAGGCAGGAGCGCCAGAGCCGCTCAGGATGGTGTTGCCATTCGTTCCGTTCGTGCCAGCTGCTCCGGTTGCCCCTGTTGCTCCCACGGGTCCTGTTGCCCCTAGTAAAGCGGCGGCTGGAGTGCTGGGCCAAGCGCCATTAGCTTTGGGGCCGTAGAGCTTGCCGGTTTGGTTGTCTAAGTAGTATTGCCCGTCGATACCAATGGTTGCACTAGGAGCACCGCTACCCGCTTGAATGGCAGCGCTGGTGCTGGGGTTTGAGGCGCTTGTGGCGGCTGCGCTTGTTACGTCTGAGCCGCTACCGCAGCCAATGAAGCCGATGGGCAATGCAAGTGCAAGTGCTGCCATCATCAGGGTACGCGCGATGTTTTTCATCGTGATTCCTTTTAAAAAATAGTTCGGATTGCCACTACCCAACGATCTCAAAGAGACTGTATTGCGAAGAAATGGCATGGCTTGTATTTTTTTGGCGATGGCTTTCTTTTGTCCTGAAGAAAGCCTTAAAAATCCTTAAATCTCCTGAAAGAGGAGCGGTCGGCCGAGTGCCTGCGGGGGCAATGTGAGGGAAAACCAGATCACACCCAGCAGGGCGCTAGCTCGACAATGACACCATGACCACATCTGCCCCAACCCCCACACCACCAACCCCTACACCAACTACGCTCGTCACCCCTATCGATCCCCCACACTTCAAGCATTGGCCGCGCCGCTTACCCCGTGCGATTCCTCTACCCGCGACGACGCTGTGGCACAACCTAGAGACTTCCGCCCAGCGTTACCCGACTAAAGCGGCGATTGTGTTTTTGGGTACGACGCTCACCTATGCCGAGCTGCTGGATCGGGTGCTGCGCATGGCGACATATTTGCATGGGCTGGGTGTTGCGGCGGGCGACCGTGTGGTGCTTTCCATGCAAAACTGCCCACAACTCATCATCAGCCACTTTGCCATCTTGCGCTTGGGCGCGGTGGTGGTTCCGGTCAATCCGATGAACAAGCGTGAGGAGCTCAAGCATTACATCCTCGACCCTGATACGCGCGTTGCCATCACAACGGCTGATTTGGCCGAAGAGCTTGCCGCCGCCAGCAACGCGCTCGCACCCCAAGAGCGCCTAGCGCATCTGGTGGTGACGCACATCAGCGATGCCTACGACGCTGCCGTATCGGGCCCAGATGCGCCCCCCGAAGGCTGGCGTGATTGGTTAGGTGCCCGCTATGCCTTGCCGGTATTGACCTCCAGGGACGGTGCTTCCGCAAGCCTTGTCCATCATTGGCTGCAGGCCATGTCGGTTTCAAATTTGGCTATGAATGAGCTGCCAAAACATGCTGCGCAGCCGCTTGATCTGGCTGTTTTGCCCTATACCAGCGGCACCACGGGACTGCCCAAAGGCTGCGAGCACACGCACCGCTCCATCATGCACAACGCGATCAGCTCCGGGCTGTGGGGTAATGTGAGCGCGGCTGCGGTCACGCTGGTCGTGGTGCCCATGTTCCATATTACGGGCATGGTTAGCGTGATGCACGGTAGCGTCTACGTGGGTGCCACCATGGTGGTGATGCCACGCTGGGATCGCGACTTTGCAGGACGCATGATCTCGGCTTACCGCGTGACGCACTGGACGAATATCCCAACCATGGTGATGGACTTGCTCGCTTCTCCGCATTTTGCAAGTTATGACCTGAGCAGCTTGGTCAGCATTGGCGGTGGTGGTGCGGCCATGCCTGCTGCTGTGGCGCAGCGTCTGCTAGACGCCTACGGTTTGTCGTATGTCGAAGGTTATGGTTTGACCGAAACGGCTGCACCCAGTCACAGCAATCCACCTGATCGAGCCAAGCAGCAGTGCCTAGGTATTCCGTTTATGAGCACCGACGCGCGGGTGTGGAACCCCGAGACGGGCAAAGAGTGCGCGGTTGGTGAGCAAGGAGAAATCATCATCCATGGTCCCGAGGTTTTCCGTGGTTATTGGAAGCGACCAGAGGCAACCGCCGAGGCTTTCATTGAGTTTGATGGCAAGCGGTTTTTCCGCTCGGGGGACATCGGGCGTATGGACGACGAGGGCTACTTCTTTATGACCGACAGGCTCAAGCGCATGAT
>CAZAIW010000091.1:0-8934 GCA_964485285.1 uncultured Burkholderiaceae bacterium
GCCAAATACTGAGCCAAACCATATTGGACGGGCGTGTTCACGGTAAACACATTGAATTGATGAACTTTTCTAAACTCGGCCATCAAACTCGCCGGAGCGCACACCGTACCGACCTTCCACCCCGTCACGTGGAAAGTCTTGCCAAAACTCGACACAATAAACGCGCGATCGGCTAACCCCTCGAACCGAGCGGCGCTTTGATGCTGCTGCCCATCAAACACCATGTGCTCATAGACCTCGTCGCTGATTAAAAATATCTGCGTCGGGGCTAATATCTCTTCGAGTTTGCGCATCTCAGCAGCCGTCCAAACCGTTGCACTGGGGTTATGCGGACTATTGATCAAAATGGCGCGCGTTTTCGGTGTGATCGCTTGACTGATTTTGTCGAAATCAGGTCTAAATGTTTGAGGCGTGAGGGGGACGCGAACCACCACACCACCAGCCAACTCAATGTTGGGAACATAACTGTCATAGCAAGGCTCCAGCACGATCACCTCGTCCCCCGGGTGAACAATCGCCAAAATGGTCGTCAAGATCGCTTGGGTTGCTCCCGCCGTAATCGTGATCTCGGTGTTCGCGTCATAACGCCTGCCATGCAGCGCGAACACCTTATCCGATACCGCTTGCCGCAGCGGCAAAATACCCGCCATAGGTGGGTATTGATTGAGCCCCTTTTGCATCGCATCAGTGACGGCATCCACCAGCCTCGGATCGCACTGAAAGTCAGGGAAACCCTGCCCAAGATTGACGGCATTCTTTTCAAGGGCAAGCGCGGACATCACCGTAAAAATAGTGGTTCCTACGGCTGGTAACTTAGTTTGCAAATGAGGTGTGGTCATGACTTTAACGATTGATCAATAGCGAGTCGAGTGAGCTGAGGGGCAAGCGCTTGGGTAAAAGCGTAGACGAAATTACGTAAATACGCGCCCCGTTTAAAAGCAACGCGAGCGACATTGTTACCGAATAAATGACCCGCCGGCTTCACGTGCAGCGCAGGGGCAGCAGATGCCTCCGTGCCAGCTAGCGCCATCTCAGCCACAATGCCAACGCCTAAGCCCAGCGCCACATACGTCTTAATCACGTCCGAATCAATCGCCTCCAGCGCAACGCGCGGACTTAAGCGAGCTTTAGCAAACGCCGCATCAATCTTGGTTCGCCCCGTAAAAGACGGGTGATACGTAATCAAAGGCTCGTGCGCCAAATCCTCCAGCGTCACCTCATTTTTTTTCACTAAAGGATGATGAGTAGGCATCACTAGAACATGCTGCCAGTCGTAACAGGGCAGCGTCACCAACTCATCGTAATCGGCCAAAGACTCGGTAGCAATCCCAATCTCTGCGCTCTCATCAATCAGCATACGCGCGACTTGCGACGGTGACCCCTGATGCAAACTGACATTCACCTTCGGGTAATCCTCGCGTAGCCTAGCAATAGGCGAGGGCAGCACATACCGCGCCTGCGTGTGGGTAGTCGCAATACTGAGCGTTCCGCTGTCTTGTGCGCTGTACTGCTCCGCAATGCGCCGCAGATTACTGATTTCGCGCTGAACATTTTCGATCACCTCCAGCACCTGCTTGCCCGGCTCGGTCAGCGCTTTAAAGCGCTTGCCATGACGCACAAAAATATCGATTCCCAATTCTTGCTCCAGCTCTAAGATGCTCTTGGAGATGCCGGGCTGCGAAGTATGCAACGCCTTCGCCGCCTCGGTTAGATTAAGCCCCGTCTTGGCAACTGTTTGCACAAACTTGAATTGGTGGAGATTCATGGGGAGTGATGATAGCGAAGCGCGAGCGAAGTGCTGCACAGCAATGCTGCATCCCTTACATATTTAACATAATATAAATTGTGTAAAAATTAAGTCGGCTAAGGGTTGATCGATGGAGGCACCAACAGGGCCGTGACGAGGTGCACGCTTTGCTGCCGATACATCCCTTGTGAAATCTCGACTTGAGCCGCTGCAAGCCTTGCTTCATTTGGCTTGCAGGCCATGTGGCATTAAAGCCCCGTTTTGCTTGACCACATTAAACTGCACTCACCAGCACGCCCCTACTGCCCCTACTGCCCATGACTTCCACCAACACCACCTCCTCCGCCCAAGCCAGCACCCAAGCTAGCACCCAAGCCCCCTCCTCCACCCCAGTCGCCCTAGAAGGCCTTCGTTCTTCAGACGCAGCGCGCAGACTGGCGCAAGACGGCCCCAATGAACTAGAGGCTTCCAAGAAAAGCTCGCTGCTCGGGCGCATGGCCAAGATGCTGCACGAGCCGATGTTTGTGTTGCTATTAGCGGCGGCGCTGATCTACATCGTGGTGGGCGATTTGCGCGAAGGGCTGACGCTGGGGGTGTTTGTGCTTGCCGTGCTGGGCCTCACGCTGTACCAAGAGGGCAAGTCCGAGCACTCGATTGAGGCGCTGCGCGAGCTTAACCAACACCACGCCAATGTGATGCGCGATGGGGTCGTCGTCAAACTGCCCTCCAAGAACGTCGTCAAAGACGACTGGGTGGTGATCGCCGAGGGCGACCGCATTCCCGCCGATGGCTGGCTGGTACGTGCCGACAACGTGGAGGTGGACGAGTCGCTGCTCACGGGTGAGTCGATCGCGGTGAGCAAAGTCGCTAGGGCTGCTGCTGATGCAAGCAAGGCCACTGACACAAGCCAGGCCGCCGATGTGCCAACCACCGATGTGACAACCGCAGAGGTCAAAGCCGCAGAGGCCAAAGCCGCTTGCACGGTCTACTCAGGCACCTTTGTCATCCGTGGGCAAGGCGTGTTCCAAGTCAGCGCCACAGGGAGTGCGACCGAGATCGGAAAAATTGGCAGCTCGCTCAACCAACTCACCACCGAAGTCACGCCGCTGCACAAGCAAACCGCGCGTTTGGTCACCGTGCTCGCCACCATTGGGCTGAGCCTGTGCGCGGCCATGGTGATCGTGCTGGGCTTGCGCACGGGCGCGTGGCTACCCGCGTTGCTCTCTGGCATTGCGCTGGCCATGGCCATGCTGCCTGAGGAGTACCCGGTTGTTCTCGCGATTTTTCCGGCGCTTGGCGCACGGCGGCTGGCCAAAGAGGGCGTGCTCACGCGCCACATCAACGCGATTGAAACCCTCGGCGCGACCACGCTGCTGTGCACCGACAAGACCGGCACGCTCACGCAAAACCGCATGACCGTGCAAGCCCTCACCGTGCAGGCCGCCAGCGCTGGTGCGCCTTTGCACTTTGATGCAGTCGCAGGCGGTGTGCTGGCGGAGGACTTTCACGCCATCCTGGAGCACGCCATCTTGGCCAGCTCGCCCCAGCCGTTTGACCCGATGGAGCTGGCTTTTCACGCATTCGGCAAGACCTGGCTGCAAAGCACCGAGCATCTGCACAGCGCGTGGACGCTGGAGCAAACTTATCCGCTCAGCCCCGCGCTACGCGCCATGTCGCATGTGTGGCACGACACGGATGCCAACCGCCGCATCGTCTCCACCAAAGGCGCACCCGAGGCCGTGATGGACTTGTGCCACATGCCCGCCGACATGCAGGCCACATGGCGCGCCGAGGTGGACGCGCTGGCCGCGCGGGGCTTGCGCGTGCTCGCCGTGGCGCATGGGCAAACCAGCGCTGCGCCGTGGCCTGCGTCGGCGCACGATTTTGATTTCCAGTGGCTGGGGCTGATTGGCCTGGCCGACCCGCTGCGCGAGGAAGTGCCCCAAGCCATGGCCGAGTGCCACAGCGCCGGCATTCGGGTGCTCATGATCACGGGCGACTACCCCGCCACCGCGCAAGTCATCGCCACCCAAGCGGGCATGCCCGCAGGCGATGTCATCACGGGCGACGATGTGGAGCGGCTCACCGACCCAGCGCTGCAAGCGCGTTTGAAAAACGTCAACGTCTGTGCGCGCATCTCGCCGCACCAAAAACTCAGAATCGTCGAAGCACTCAAGCGCAACGGCGAGATCGTCACCATGACCGGCGACGGCGTGAACGACGCACCTGCGTTACGCGCGGCGCACGTGGGCGTGGCCATGGGCGCAAGGGGAACCGACGTGGCACGCGAAGCCGCGGACTTGGTGTTGGTGGACGACAACTTTGCCTCCATCGTGCGCGGCATACGCACCGGGCGACGCATCTTTGCCAACCTGCAAAAGTCCATGGCCTACATCTTTGCCATTCACATCCCGATTGCACTGCTCGCGCTCATCCCCATGCTGTTTGCCCTGCCGCCTTTGTTTTTGCCGCTGCACATTGCGCTCTTAGAGATGATCATCGACCCCGCCTGCTCGCTCGCTTTCGAGAACGAACCCGAACACGCCCGCAGCATGCACATCCCGCCGCGCAACACCCTGGCCCCCTTGTTTGGCGCACCCGCCATGCTGCACGCCTTTGTCCAAGGCGCTTTGGTGTTTGCCAGCGCCGCCGCAGCCTATTGGGCCTCGCCCTATCTCTTGGGGCAAGCCAGTGCGGCTGACCACGGACGCACCATGGTGATGGTGGCCTTTGTGGTGGCCAACGGGTGGCTCATCTTCATCTCCAAGTCTGAGCATCAGCGCAAAGCGCATGAACAAGGACAAGAACCCAGCAAACGCCCCACCAACTGGGCTGCCATCGTCATCGCACTGGGCACTGCCGGCCTCATCCTCATCACCATCTACCTGCCTTGGCTGGCAGTGCAGCTCAAGTTCACACCACTGGGGCTAGAGGCGCTGGCGGTGGCACTGGGTTGTGGGTGTTTGGGGGTGGGGGTGAATGTGGTGGGTGGGGTGGTTGTGTGGGCGTGGCGTGGGGTTGTGGGGAGGTGAGTTGTGCGGGCATTTCTTGAGTAATATGAACCTATGAGTAGCACGACACCTCCGCACACAGCCACGCCAGAGACACAGCCCCCTGTAATGCCTACCAACCAAGCACGGCAAGTGTTTTTTGATCGCGTACTGACCTCCTTGCATTCGCCGATGGAGCTATTGCCAACGCTGGAGCGTGCATTCCCTGTCCAGCAATCGCTGCCCCTCATGCTCGATCAGCTCAGTGAGCTTAAAAAATGTTTGGATAGTTTTAGACCACTGAACCAAGCCCAGTTATCGAATCTTTTAGAGGCATGGGACATTCAATACACCTATGAATCGAATCGCATTGAGGGGAACTCACTGACTTTGCGAGAAACGCAACTGGTGGTCTCAAAGCGCATGACGCTGAAAGGAAAAAGCATTGATGAGCACCTAGAGGCGCGTAATCATCAAGAGGCTATTTATTACATTCGCGATCTTGCTGCAAAAGATAAGGCGCTCACTGAGTACATCATCAACGCCATCCATCACATCGTCTTAGGCGGCATAGACCCTCATAACGCTGGGCGCTATCGCGGCGTTGATGTGGTGATCTCAGGCGCAAACCACACACCACCGCAGCCGTATAGGGTTAAAAAACAGATGGAAGATATTTTCATTTGGTATGACCAAAACAAAGATGCGGTGCATCCCGTTGTGCTTGCAGCAACTATGCACGAGAAAATTGTTAGCGTTCATCCTTGGATTGACGGAAATGGGCGCACGTACCGCCTCATTATGAATTTAATCTTGCTCCAACATGGCTACCCCATCGCCCGAATTTCAGGGGACGACGAAGCCCGCGAACAATACTACGAAGCGCTCGATGCTGCTCAAGCGCAAAGTTCAAACGAGCCCTTTCAGAAAGTGATCGGCTCATACGTCAGAGCGTCGTTATTTGAATTTCTCTGCATGGTATCTGGCAGTATGGATGAACAAGACGCAGGCAAAGGGCGGTACTTTTTTGAAAAAATGGTGGCTCTTGGATAGCGTCATACCGCCAATGCGAAGCGTCACGCCAGCGATTGTGAAGTGCGGGCTTGGCGTGGAGTTGTGGCTCTCTACGCCCTCAAAACTCATCCACAGCGTACTCAAAAAAGCCAATTCTCAACCACGTGCATCGCTGTAGACCTTTCCCGCTGGACTTTGCAGAGTCATTGCTGCTGCAAGCCTTGCACGATATGGCTTACCGGGTATAGACCATGTGAAATCACTGCCCATACTCACGATGCAAGGCCACAGCGACACGTCCAATCAGATCAATCGGCAAGGGCTGATTGAGTGGGAAGGATAGATTCCCTTTCTCATTTCGGTACGGCGCAAGCGCTTGGATGAGTGCGTGATCTTTTTTGATCGGCGGGTAGATGCCGATGTGCTTTTTGAACGCCGCGAAATAGAAGAAGACGCGCTTGGTGCGAAATGCCGGCATGTTGTAGCTGATGCAGCGCGATGCACCTAGCAACAGGGTTTCGACCCTTGTTTGGATGGACGCGAGCAGCGGGCGCACGTCAGGCGCGGCGCTTTGGAAATACGCTTCGTGTGATGAGAACGGCATACGACTCTTTCCAGACGCGCGACTATGGCCCGATCCATTTGCCAGCCTGCATGGCGCAAAAACGAACTCGCTGAGCACGCTGCACGGGATTGCCGTACACGGGCCAGTTCGTGCTGCTACCGCCAGCCAGAAACAACCGATACGCAGCAAAAATTTCAGCTGGAATTCCGTTTTGAGCCGCCCAGCAATCGGCACTGGCTTCGCGAACGGCAGGAAATGCAGCCGGGTGAAGGTAGGCATGACCGAGTGCGACATGACCATATTCGTGCGCTCGAAAAAAGCCACACGCGAGTCCAATTTGCGCACACGCATTAGGGTTGTAAATAATGACCGCGCCATACGTGGGATGAGGCCGAACTTCGGCAATATCCGGCAGGTTGGTGTCAGGAATTTCTGGGACTTGCGCAAAAGCACCCATGGCCATCATGCAAGTGATCGCGGCAAGGGCTCTGAGCAAAATAGGGTGAATAGTCCGATGCATGGTTCCTCCGGTTGTGTTGATGAAGAGGGGTTGACTCTACATGAGTTCGTCATCCCCTTCCAAGCAGAGCCGCCAGTGGGAGCTTTGGCACTGCGGCGGTTGGTGGGGTGAGGCGAACAACGCTTTCAGTCTTACTTTCCCGTCAACTCCCAAGTCCCATCCGCAGGGGTGTAGTCGCCGCTCATGGGGCCAAGTAAAACTTTGAGTGTGCCCGTTGCGCCGATAGGAACAGAGTCCAGCCCGCTTGCAGGAATGGCAGACAAGATGCCCACAGGGCCAGCCATGCCAATGAGTTCGATGGCGCCGGTTTTAGTCGCGACACTGCCTGTATGGGCTAGAAAGAAATTGGGGCCTGAGCTCCAGCTCGAGGTGATCCAACCAATATCAAGAGTTAGTTGGACGGTTTTAGCGCCGGCGCTGAGTTGGAATGTGTAGATGGACATAGGCGTTCTCCTGATGAAGTAGTCGCTATTTTCGCTCGTTCGTAGCGATTCTGAATCAAATAGCCGCCCGTCGCCGCAGTCTGCGTCACGGGGGCGGTCATGGGTAACTTAACGGATTCAATAGCCTGAGCGGACTCGGCCGACTGAATGACGGGCGCGGTCATGGCAAATTTCCGCTCGCCTTTGTTCTTGCCAAAAATGTAGCCCGCCAAAATCGGAAACGCTTGGTTGCCGACCTCGGACGCAGCACCTGAGAGCAACACCTCGGCAACCGCATAAGCGGCGTAATCGCGCACCTCAATGTCGCCAAACGTGCGCAGGGCGGTGTAAAAATCGAACCTTGGCAACACAATCGTCGGATGATGTCCACACCGCCTGCGCTCATGCGTTTTAATAGTCCGCCGACCGTAGGTAACCAAGTCTTACTCTTGCAAGATGGTCCCGCCACTTATAAGGCCATGCTGGCCGCCATTTTGGCCGCCACAGACCACATCAACATGGAGACATACATTCTTGACAATGACGAGATTGGGCAAACATTTGCACAGGCGCTCATCGATCAGCAACGCAAAGGTGTGCAGGTGCATCTTCTCTACGACAGTTTTGGGACGATGGCGACATCGGGGGAGTTCTTTGAGCGTTTGACGAGTGCCGGAGTCCGCACGCTGGAGTACAACCCCATCAGTCAATGGACAAATTTCGGATGGTGCTACCAGCACGATTGCATCTGATATTGCCTTTGGTTTTGCTTTTAGTACACCGTTTACCGATGGCGGCGTGACACCGGGCGCAGTCGGGGGGGCTGTTTTGAGCATTGTGGGGGAGGCTGCTGCCATTTCTCAATTCAATGAACAAACAAAAGCCTTGGCAGACAAACAAATTGAGCTTGGTAACCGCATTTTTGATCTCGCTAATACGATTGCTGAAGACAAAGCCGACGCCATGACGCTCACATTAACCGCCACCCAAATTGGGGGATTTAATGATCAAATCAAAAATCTTTTAGCCAGCATAGAGAGCGTTTTAGAGCAAATGACTGATTGGAAAAACGATCTCGCCTTGCTATCCGATTTTTCGCAACCGCCTCGTGCCCAGTTCTATACCGATCAAGTAACAAACGGCACCGCCTATTGGCTGAAATTTCAATCGCAATTGATGCGCTACGTCAACATTTTGTCCTTGAGCGTCACCAATCCCGGCGAATAACCAAGCACCCGCATCGCTGTAGCCCTTGTTCGCTGGACTTCGCAGGCTCATTGCCGCTGCAAGCCTTTATGGACAAGGCCTGCAGGGCATACACCTTTTAAAAAACCGGGGGAAACACGTCCTATTTCACTGATTTCTTGTTGGGAGATGCATAATCGATTCGCACATATCGAATGATTGTTAACCCTCATCCAAGGACACCCCATGACGAAAACTTTTGCCTCAGCTGCTGACCTAGAGACGAAAAAAGTCAGCTTTGACAAGCTCTCCGAACACGCTTACGCCTATACCGCCGAGGGCGATCCCAACACCGGCATCATCATTGGCGACGATGCGGTGATGGTGATTGACACGCAGGCCACGCCGGTGATGGCGCAAGACGTGATTCGGCGCATTCGCCAAGTGACCGACAAGCCCATTAAATACGTGGTGATGAGCCACTACCATGC
>CAZAIW010000092.1:0-1548 GCA_964485285.1 uncultured Burkholderiaceae bacterium
GGCTTGGGCATCCACGGCAAGCCCCTGCTCATCCACCATCACCGCTTCCATGCCCGCGCACAGGCGGATGGCCAGATCACACATCAAGTCAAAGGGCTCGCGGGCGCTGGCATCGGCACGCGCCACTTGGGGCACATCCAGCACCAAGGTGAGCTGACGAATTGGCACGGGATTGGTCTCGTCGGCCATTGCGGCCTGGGGATCAATGGTCAGCGCAATGAGTTCGTGTTCGCTAGCGACCAGCACCCAGCGCCCCGGAATCACGCCCGCCACAAACCCAGCACGCTGCGCGTGTTGCTGCACATACGGCAAGCTCCACGCCGCGCGTTTGGCGTGCAGATGCAGCGATAGGCGGATGTCGTGTGCTTGGACAAATTGCTCCAGCTCGCGCGCACGCGCTACCTCGGGCATCATCTCGGGAAAGTCCGTTGACGCGCCCAAGCTATCGGCCAGCTGGCTGGCTTTGGCGACAAACTCGGAGAACTCCACATCGTTCAGCGCACCGTTGCGGTTGACCAGCTGAATGCCCGCTTGGAAGTGATCGTAAGTCTGCCCCGCTGTCACGCTCTCCCACGTTTTGCTGGTGGCATTCAAGCCTTCGATGCGCCACGTCTTGGAGCCAATGCGCCGCGTGGCGGGCATGAGGCTCAGCGCAAACTCACCGGTGCAGGGCGTGTCCATCTCCAGCATGGCGATGCAGTCAATTTGTGGATGCAAAACGGGGCGGCGCTCGGGGGCTAGCGACGTGGTCAGCGCCGCAAATTCGGGCGAGTTCGCAAGCGTTGGTGAAGTCGCCGAAATGGCTCCCACAGGCATGCTGGAAGGCTCAAAATGAGCCAAATTTTCAAGGCCATCGCCCGCCAGGTCAGGCAGGACGGACATCACAGGATCGATGCGCTCAGGAGCCAATTCCTGCAAGGCTTGCAGGCCATCGCCTGTTTCAGAATCGGCTTTTCGAGCCAACCACCACCACCTCGCGCCCAGCACGGCTAGCACCGCAAGTCCCGCTAATAACAGTTGAATGCGAAAGCTCATGGGGTGATGCCCTCCAAGTTATGTTTCCAGCATCGATGTGGCCGCTTCCATATCGACGGCAACGATGCGCGAGACACCTTGCTCTTGCATGGTCACGCCGATGAGTTGCTGCGCCATCTCCATGGCAATTTTGTTGTGGCTGATAAACAAGAATTGCGTCTCTTTGGCCATGCTCGCCACCAGCTTGGCGTAGCGCTCGGTGTTGGCATCGTCCAGCGGTGCGTCCACCTCGTCGAGCAAGCAAAACGGCGCAGGGTTGAGCATAAAAATCGCAAACACCAAGGCGATGGCGGTCAGTGCTTTTTCGCCGCCCGAGAGCAAATGGATGGTTTGATTCTTCTTGCCCGGTGGCTGCGCCAGCACCGCAATGCCCGCATCCAAAATCTCTTCGCCCGTCATCATCAGCTTGGCTTGCCCACCGCCAAAGAGTTTGGGGAACATCTGTCCGAAATGCTCGTTGACCAAGGTGAAGGTATTGCCCAGCAAGTCGCGGGTTTCAGCGTCAATCTTTTT
>CAZAIW010000092.1:1558-8932 GCA_964485285.1 uncultured Burkholderiaceae bacterium
CCAGATCGAGCCGCGGCGGCGCTTTCCACACTCGCAGCGTGGTGAGCGCTTCGGTCAAATCGGCCATTTGTGCGTCTAAAAAGGTCTTGCGTTCGCGCGCGGCTGTCAGCTCATCGAGCGCCGCCAAGTTGATCGCGCCCAGCGACGCGATGGCTTGGTTGAGCCGCTCGATCTCGCCGGCCAAGCCCCACAGCTTGACGCTGCCGGCGGCAATGCTGGCCTCGGTTGCGGCCAAGTCGGCCTTGGCATCCTCCAGCAACTGCTGGTACTGCTGCGCCCCTAGGCGGGTGGCTTGTTCTTTTAATTGCAGATCAGAAATCCGCTGCCGCTGCGGCTCCAGCGCACGTTCGGCGGCGATGCGGCGCTCGTCAGTGGCGCGCAATTTTTGCGTCAAGTCGTCATACAAACTGCGCTTGGCCGCAAGGTGGTTCTCGCGCTCTAGCTTGACCGCCAACGCCGCTTGCAAGCCGCTGCTGGCGGCAGCGTCGTTCATGCGCAGCTTATCAGCCTCTAACTGCTCGCGCTCACGCTGGAGGCTGTCGCTTTGCTGCGCCCCTAGCGCAATATTGCGTGCCAGCTCTTCTTGCCGCGCCACCAAGCTGCGCCCTTGGTAGGAGGCCTCTTGCTGCTGGCGCTCCAGCTGCCGGTGCTGCTCGCGCAGATCGGTGAGTTGCCGCTCAGCGGCGATCACGCCTTCCTCTAGCGCAGCTTCTATTTCTTGTGCTTGCGCAAGCTGCTCATCAAGCGCTTCAAACTGCGCCTCCATCGTGATGCGGCGCTCTTGCAGATCGCTGGTTTGCGCGTCCAGCTCGGCCATGTCGCTGGTCAATTGGTCGCTGCGCTCTTTGGCTTCGGCAACCTGCGCCGCTAGCGCTTGCCATTTCAGCTCCAGCTCGTGGTGCGTGGCTAAGGCTTGCTTGGCTTCTTGCTGCGCTTTGGCCAGTTGGCTGGACGCTTCAGCATACGCCGTCTCCGCCCGCTGCAAGCTGGTGCGCGAGTCTTGTGCCATCAAGGTTTGGCTGCGGGCTTGCCGGTCTAAGTTTTCAATTTCTTGGCTACGCGCGAGCAATCCGGCTTGCTCGCCCTCGGGCGCGTAAAACGAGATCGAGCTGCGCGTTACGGCATGACCCGCCGGTGTGTAAATGGCCTGACCGAGCGGTAGGCTCTCGCGACGACCCAGCGCCTCATCCAAAGTCTGCGCGGCGTAGCAACCATGCAGCCAGTCAAGCAGTAAGCCGTGCTGGGTGCTGTCCGACGTTTTGATGAGCGAGGCCAGCGTGGGCAATGAAACCGCAGCAACGGGGGTCTGACCCAAGGTCTGGGCAACGCCGAGATGCCCCCCTCCTACTGCGGAACTCGCATAAAAACTTAATTTGGCGGGCGGCGCATCGGCGGCAAACGCCGACAGCATCTCTAGGCGGCTCACCTCCAGCGCGCCCATACGGTGCGCCAGTGCCGACTCAAGCGCGGCCTCCCAGCCTTTTTCAACGTGCAGCTTAGTCCATAACTTGCCCACGTCACCCAGACCTTGCTTAGCCAGCCAAGGTTTAAGCTTATCGCCCGCAATGACCTGTGCTTGCAAGGTTTGCAGCGCATCGAGCTTGGCCTGCGTGTCGGCTAATTTGGTGGTCTCGTCGGTTGCCGCTGCCTGCGCGGCGCGGCGTGCTTCGTCAAGCTGGGGCACGCGCTCGCCCAGCTCATCCAGCTGTGCGGCGCTGTCATTCGCGACTTCTTTGGCGATCTCGCGCTCATCGGCCAGCAATTGCAATTGATCCGCATCGGGCGCTTCTACACTTTTTTGCTGCGCCACCAAACGCTCGCGGCGTAGCTCTAGCACCCTGACTTGTTCGTCCACGTGGCGCTGCTGCGCCGAGAGCACCTGCAATTGCTGCTGCACTTGATTGGACTGCGCACGCTGCGCACTGACCTTGGCGCGAGCCGCTTCCAGCAAGGTTTGCAGCTGCGGAGCTTGTGCGTCCACCTCTTCGAGCTGCGCCGCCAGCGTGATCGCCAGCTCTTCGGCACCTTCTTTGGTGGCGCGTAAATCTTCTTGCTGCGCCCGGGCGGCATCGGTTCGTTCTTGCCACTGGGTCAGCTGCTCGGCGATTTGCTCAAGCCGCGCTTCAGCGCGGGCACGTCCTTCCACCACAAAGCGAATTTCAGCTTCTAACTTGCCCACTTCGGTGCTGGCCTCGTAGAGCAAGCCTTGCGCGGCATTGAGGCCATCGCCCGCCTCGTAGTGCGATTGACGAATCGCCTCTAAATCGGCCTCGGCACGCCGCAAGTCGGACATGCTGGACTCCAGCTGATTGGTCGCCGCCAGCACCTCAGAGGCCAGTTTTTCTTGCTCGGCCAAACTATCGGCACGCTTTAAAAACCACTGCTGATGCTGCTTGAGCGTCGCGTCGGCTTGCAATTCTTGATAGCGCTTGGCCACCTCAGCTTGGCGCTCTAGCTTGTCCAAATTGGCATTCAGCTCACGCAAAATATCCGTCACGCGGGTGAGGTTTTCTTCGGTGTCGCCTATGCGGTTTTCCGTCTCGCGGCGACGCTCTTTGTACTTGGAGACACCCGCAGCCTCTTCTAAAAACAGACGCAGCTCTTCGGGGCGCGACTCAATGATGCGGCTAATCGTCCCCTGCCCAATGATGGCGTAAGCGCGCGGCCCAAGTCCGGTGCCCAAAAACACGTCTTGCACATCGCGGCGGCGCACCGCTTGGTTGTTGATGAAGTAGCTGGACGTTCCGTCGCGCGTTAGCACGCGGCGCACCGCCACCTCTTCGTATTGGTTCCACTGCCCGCCCGCACGGTGCGAGGCGTTGTCAAACACCAACTCCACACTGGCGCGGGACGCGGGTTTGCGCGTGTTGGAGCCATTAAAGATGACATCTTGCATCGACTCGCCGCGCAGCTCGGAAGCACGGCTCTCGCCCAGCACCCAGCGCACGGCATCAATGATGTTGGATTTACCGCAGCCATTGGGACCCACCACGCCGACCAATTGGCCGGGCAGCTGGAAATGGGTGGGTTCGGCGAAAGACTTAAAGCCTGAGAGTTTGATAGAGGTAAGGCGCACGGGCTGGATTTTATCTTCCCAGCTCGGTCTGACTAAATTCATACCTTATAATTCATACCTGTTTAATCATTCTGTGGAGACATACATGCTTGAGTTAGCTATTCCACCCAACAAGCCGCCTATTAGTTTTGAAGCCACCCTAGCCGATCGAGGGCAAATCGTGATCCCCAAGCTGGCCCGTGATGAGCTGGGACTGCGGCCGGGCATGAAACTGGATGTTTGGCTACAAGATCACCAAATCGTGATCCGTAAGCGCGTGAAGCTCGATTTGAGTAAATGGCTGGGCAGTGCGCCCGATGATGGCAAAACGAGCCAGCAAGTACTCGACGAAATTCGTGGTCGTTAACCGCTGACCACTTGAGCCATGATGACGGCTGTAGACACCAGTATTTTGTTAAAGATTCTTAAGAAAGAATCCGATGCCGATTTGGCACTCCATGCGCTTGAAACGGCAGCAAGTCTGGGTGCCGTCCTCGTTTGCCCGATTGTGATTGCAGAGCTGGGGCGATTTTTTAAATCCAATGATCTGCTCACTTCATTTTTAAATGATGCGCACCTCACACCATCCCCTATCGACACAGCAACCGCCTTGCAAGCAGCAGGAATCATGCGCAACTACGCCAAAAACAAAGGCGACAAATCTCGCATTGCTGCCGATTTTTTAATCGGTGCACACGCGATGACGCACGCCCACCAACTACTGACATCTGACACCGGTTTCATGCGCCAGTATTTCAAAACGCTCAAAGTCATCCACCCATGAACCCCCTCCTCCAAAAACTCCAGCCCTATCCTTTTGAACGACTGCGCCTGTTGTTTCAAGGCATCACGCCCAACCCCGCCCTGCGTCCTATCAGCCTTGGCATTGGCGAGCCCAAGCATGCGACCCCGCAGTTCATTAAAGATGCGATTTGTAGTAATTTGCAAGGCTTGATGGGCTATCCAGCCACGGCTGGCGAGCCTGCGCTCAAAAACGCCATCGTGGGCTGGCTCAAGCGCCGCTATGGCCTTACGCTTGACCCTGCCAAACATATCTTGCCCGTTAACGGCTCGCGCGAGGCTTTGTTTGCCTTCACGCAGGTGGTCATCGACCCCGCCCAGCGTAGCGCCAACGGTCAGCCGCCCGTCGTCATCTGCCCCAATCCTTTCTACCAAATCTATGAGGGTGCAGCGCTGCTGGCAGGCGCAGAGCCTTACTACGTGAACTCCGACCCAGAGCGCAACTTTGCCGTGGATTGGGATTCCGTGCCAGAGACCATTTGGCAGCGCACGCAGATGATTTTTGTCTGCTCGCCAGGGAACCCAACGGGCGCGGTCATGCAGCTGCCCGAATGGCAAAAACTCTTTGCGTTGTCCGAGCAATACGGCTTTGTGATCGCGTCGGATGAGTGCTATTCCGAAATTTATTTCCGTGACGAAGCGCCGCTGTCGGGGCTAGAGGCCGCAGCGCAACTCGGCGTGCCGAACTTTAAAAACTTAATGGCGTTTACCTCGCTGTCCAAACGCAGCAATGTGCCCGGTATGCGCAGCGGCTTTGTGGCGGGCGACACCAACTGGATCAAACCCTTTTTGCTCTACCGCACCTACCATGGCTCTGCGATGAGTGGCACCGTGCAGGCCGCGTCCGCCAAGGCGTGGGAGGACGAAGCACACGTGGTCGCCAACCGCGAGCAGTACCGCGCCAAGTTCGCTGCGGTCATGCCGATACTCTCGCCCGTGCTGGATGTCCAACTGCCGGATGCCGCTTTCTATTTATGGGCAGGCGTTCCCAAGCACGTGTGCGGCGGCTCAGATACTCAGTTCGCCAAAGAACTACTCGAAAAGTACCATGTGACCGTCCTGCCAGGCAGCTATTTGGCACGCGCCAACGCGCAGGGCATCAACCCGGGCGAGGGGCGTATTCGGATGGCCTTGGTCGCCCAAACCGCCGAATGCGTAGAAGCGGCGCAGCGTATCGCTAGCTTTATCGCCCATCACCCGTAAGATCACCCACGCCCCAAAAGGGGAGCCTAAAAACCGCAGGTATATCGCGACCGATATAACCTCTCAAAACTAGGGTTTTTCATAACCGATCCCTGTATCTTTTCTTACCCTTGTCTACCTAGAATCAAGGCGTTCCGATCATCTTTGCATACAAACTTACGAGGCGAAAAGAACCCAATCGGCTTGGTCAATCCAACAACAAAACGTACACAAGGGGGCAGCATGTTAGAAAAACTTTTTAAACTCAAGGAGAACGGTACCACCGTTCAAACCGAGATCGTGGCGGGTCTGACGACTTTTTTGTCGATGGCCTACATCATCTTTGTCAATCCCAACATTTTGGGTACAACCGGCATGGATAAAGGAGCGCTAATTGTGGCAACCTGCCTTGCCGCAGCCTTAGGGTGCTTCATCATGGGTCTGTGGGCGAACTGGCCCATCGGGCTAGCACCCGGCATGGGACTGAACGCCTTTTTCGCCTTCACCATCGTCGCCGCCATGGGGTGGACGTGGCAGCAAGCGCTGGGAGCCGTGTTTATTTCGGGGGTCATTTTTATTTTGCTCACCATCACGGGGCTGCGCAAATACATTGTGGATGCCATCCCCAGCTCGCTGCAATCGGCCATCCCTGCGGGCATAGGCTTGTTCTTGGGTTTAATCGCCCTGAGCAATGCTGGCATTGTGGTGAAAAGCGATGCGACCAAGATCACCATGGGCTCGCTGCACGACGCGAAGGTGCTGATGGCGCTGTTTGGCTTGTTACTGATCGCGGCTTTGGACTTCTTCAAAGTGCGCGGTGCCATCTTGATTGGCATTTTGACCGTCACGCTGCTCAGCGTTCTGGCTGGTTTAACTCAATTTACCGGTTTGGTATCGGCGCCGCCTAGCATTGCACCCAGCTTGTTTAAGCTGGATTTGGGCGGCGCTTTTGAAAAAGGCATCGTCAGCGTGGTCATGGTGATGGTGCTGGTTGAAGTCTTTGATGCCACAGGAACACTGACAGGCGTGGCGCGCCGTGCCAATCTGGTCACGCCCGGTCAACGCTCTAAGGGCATGGATCGCGCTTTGTTCGCCGATAGCTTGGCCATTTTTGGTGGCTCGCTACTGGGCACAAGCAGCACCACGGTCTACATCGAAAGCGTCTCCGGCGTACAAGCGGGCGGACGGACAGGATTGACGGCTGTTGTGATCGGCGCATTCTTTTTGTTGGCGCTCTTTTTCTCACCACTCATTGGCACCGTACCCGCCTACGCCGTTGCACCCGCCTTGATTTATGTGGCAGGACTCATGCTCGCCGAGTTGAGCCACATCAAGTGGGATGACGTGACCGAGGCCATCCCCGCAGCGCTAACCGCTGTCATCATGCCATTTACCTACTCCATCGCCAACGGCTTGGCATTTGGCTTTATCTCCTACACAGCGCTCAAACTCGCCACCGGACGCTACAAAGAGGTTCACCCAGCCGCTTGGGTCATCTCGGTGCTGTTTTTGATTCGCTTTGCTTTCTTTGCCGGCGAGTAATCCGTTTATCCAGCCCACGAGTCGCCGCTCGTGCGGCGCCTCTATCATCGGAGCTCCTGCGGGAGCTCCGTTTTTTTGTCACTCCCCCAACGCGGCTTGATCAAAGCGGCTTGATAATTGGCGCTGCTCATTTTTTGAAAGGTATCTTGCATCATGACACAACAACTCCAAACCATCATCGACAACGCTTGGGACAACCGCACATCGCTCTCGCCCGCTGCCGCGCCTAAAGAAGTGATTGACGCTGTCGAGCACATCATCAGCCAGCTCAACAACGGCAGCCTGCGCGTCGCCACGCGCGAATCGGTTGGTGTCTGGACAACGCACCAATGGATTAAAAAAGCCGTGCTCTTGTCGTTCCGCCTCAAGGACAACGAAGTTGTGAAGGCGGGCGACCTTGGTTTTTACGACAAAGTCCCCACCAAATTTGCCCATTTGAACGAAGCCGAAATGAAAGCCACTGGCGTGCGCGTGGTGCCGCCCGCTGTGGCAAGGCGCGGCAGCTTTATCGCCAGCGGCGCGATCTTGATGCCGTCCTACGTCAACATTGGCGCGTATGTGGATTCGGGCACGATGGTCGATACATGGGCCACCGTGGGCAGCTGCGCCCAAATCGGTAAAAACGTCCATCTCTCGGGTGGCGTAGGCATAGGCGGTGTGCTCGAGCCCGTGCAAATGGGGCCTACGATCATTGAAGACAACTGCTTTATTGGTGCACGCTCTGAAGTGGTGGAAGGCGTCGTTGTTGAAGAGAATTCAGTTATCAGTATGGGCGTATTCATCGGGCAAAGCAC
>CAZAIW010000093.1:0-8808 GCA_964485285.1 uncultured Burkholderiaceae bacterium
CCGGTCAACATCGGGAAGGCCGTGGCCTTGTAGGCGAAGGTGGCCGCTTCAAATTTACCCATGCCTTCTTCTAGCTTGCGCACCATCATTTCAACGGCAATGATGGCATCGTCCACAAGCAGCCCCAGCGCAATAATGAGCGCGCCTAAACTAATCTTGTGCAAGTTGGTGTTGGTCACGCCCATCACCAAAAAAGTCATGGCCAGCACCAAAGGAATCGTCAATCCCACCACCAACCCGGGACGCCAGTCCAGCACAAACGGTGCCCACCAGCGGCGTGCGGGAGATTCATTTTTATGCAGCCCCAGCGCCAAGAAGCTCACCACCAGCACGATGACCACCGCCTCGACCAGCGTGCGTAAAAACTCGTTGACCGATCCCGCAACCACGCGCGGCTGATCTTGCACCTTCTCCATCTCAATGCCCACGGGCAAACTCGCTTCTATTCGCGTCTCGGCCACGGCCAGCGCTTTACCCAGCTCAATGATGTCACCACCTTTAACCATGGAGACACCCAGCAAAATAATGTCCTTGCCGTTTTGTCGTATGGTTTGCTGCACGGGCTCGACAAACCCACGGCGCACACGCGCCAGATCACCTAATCGCACGGTGGTCGCACCCACCTTGATTGGCATGGCTTCTAGGGACGCAACCGCATTTGTTTGACCACTGACGCGCACCGGCACATTGTTGCTGCTGGTGGTCACCACACCCGTGGGCGATACGCTGAGTTGCCCGCTGATTTGCGCCACCACGCTGCCCACATCAATACCCTGCTGCGCGAGGCGCTGATGGTTAAAGTCCAAGAACACTTTTTCGTCTTGCACACCAAACAACTGAACCTTGGCCACGTCTTTAACGCGCAGCAATTGCTGGCGCGTTCGCTCCACATACTCCTTGAGCTGCGCGTAGTTGTAGCCATCGGCGCTAAAGGCGAACATCACGCCATACACATCGCCAAAGTCGTCATTAAAAAACGGTCCCACCAAGCCAGAGGGCAAGTCCTGCTTCATGTCGCCTATTGTTTTGCGAGTGGTGTAAAACGAGTTAGCAACGTCTTTAGCGGGCGAGCTATCTTTGAGCTGCATGATCGTCAGCATCTCACCGGGCTTGGTGTAGGTGCGAATTTTTTCGGCGTGGGGCACCTCTTGCAATTTCTTCTCGATCTTGTCGGCGACTTGCTCGGCCATTTGCTGCGCCGTCGCGCCTGGCCAATACGCACGCACAACCATCGCGCGGAAAGTAAAGGGCGGGTCTTCATCTTGCCCCAAACCAAGATAGCTAAAGACACCGCCCAGCAACAGCACCACAATAAAGTAGCGCACCAACGGGCGGTGTTGCAGTGCCCAAGTAGAGAGATTTGGCATAGTGATTCTTTTGCGTAAACAGAATGCGGGATGCGAGTTACGAGTTACGAGTTACGAGGTGCGTAATGCGTGGCGTGGGATGCGTGGCGTGGCTCAGTTCAAGCGCACTTTTTGACCTTCGGCAAGCGTGTGTACACCAGCCGTCACAATGACCAATCCGGGGGATAAGCCGCTGGCGACTTGCACCATCGTGCCATCGCCCTCAGAGGGCAGCGCAGGCGCAAGTGTGATGGTGCGGCGCTTGACGGCACCGCCCTCCACCAGCCAAACGCTTTTAACGCCTTGCGTCTCCGTCACACTGGCCAGCGGAATGACCAAGCGGCTTTGTGCTTCAGATGCCTTATCGGGCGCGGCCTTTGCGCTCACAGTGACCGATGCCGTAGAGCCTAAAGACGCGAGCTTCTGGGCATCGAGCAAACTGGCTTTGATGGTGTACGTGCGCGTCATGGGATCGGCCATGGCCGAGATGTCGCGCACCGTAGCGGCTAGCTTGACACCGGGCTTTGCCCACAAGCTAACGTCCAGCGCCATCCCTGGTCGCATCATGCCCGCCACGCCTTCAGGCACAGCAAACACCACATCTTTTTGTGCCCCTGCGGCGACCTTCAGCACCGGCATACCCACCGCCACCACTTGCCCGGTCTCAACCGATAAGGCCGTGACCACGCCATCTGCATCGGCGCGCAACACGCCGTACTGCGCCGCGTTCACACCCATGGCACGATTCGCCTGCGCAGCCTCCAAAGCGGCGCGCGTCGCGCGGGCTTGCCCCGTAGCTTGTTCCAGCGCAATGGCACTGATGAAATTTTGTTTGGCTAACTCTTGCGAGCGCTTCAAACTGGCCTGCGCCACATCGTCATTGGCCTGCGCCGCTGCGACCTGCGCTTGCACCGCATGAACCGACAGCTGCAAATCGGCGGGATCCAGCCGCAGCAGCACTTGGTCTTTTTTGACCACCGACCCTATCTCAACCAAGCGCTCAATCACTTTGCCGCCCACGCGAAAGGCTAACTGCGACTCAACACGCGGGCGAATCTCGGCTGCGTAGGAACCCGCACTGCCCGCACTGGCGCTGCCCACCGTCATCGTCATGACCGGACGCACCGCCGCAGGCGCTTGGCTGCTGGACTCAGGTTTGCAGGCGGTGAGCACCATCATGGTCAGCAAAGCGGCTGCAAGCGATGGAATAAGGTGAGGGGTGAAGGCACGCATCATAGAAAGCCTCTGTGAGAGCAAAAAACAGCAAAGAAAAAGCGGGTCGTTGATTCTAAGTTGCACCACAGCAACGCCAATCGCTATGCGACGAAACCACAAAGCCATGTCATGAAATGACAATCCTGCGATCAAACGGCTGCTGGCCGATTTACTCCTCGGTTTGCAGCACCGCCAGCACATCCGACTTAAATTCGCGTCGATACAAAATGACCACCACGACAGCGGTGACGATAGAAAAAATAAGCGGCGAGATAAACCAGCCCACCACCGCAAAGGCAAAGTAATAGGCTCTGAGGCCATCATTAAAAGACTCCACGGCTAGCGCCACCAGCCTTGCCGCCCTTTCGGTATAAGCCTCGCGGTCGTGCTCGCCCGATTCAAACGCCTGCGGCGGCGGCATCCCACCAATCACTAAAGCGACAAACGTGTATTGCCGCATGCTCCAACTAAAGCGGAAAAAGGCGTAGATAAAAATCACCACCAAAGCCATCAACTTGACTTCAAAAATAAGCGCACTGGTTCTGGCCATAAACGGAATATCGCGCACCAGCTCGGCGGCTTTGTCGCTGGTGCCCAGTACCGCCAGTAATCCACCAATGACGAGGATGGTCGTGCTGCAAAAAAATGAAGGGGTGGTCGATAGCATTTGCGTAATGACGCTATCGATCATGCGCGGGTCGCGCCAAGTGGCTTGGCGCAACCACTCGGCGCGGTAGCGGTTGGTGACTTGCAAGAGCGACGCTTCGCGCGTACTGGCTCGGCGTGCATACCATGCATACGCGCCCCAAGCAAGGGCAAACCAAGCCAGTGCGAGCCAGTCAAAAAGCGAAAGGATGCTAAAGATGCTCATGCGAGCGATCCTAGCATCCTTCCAGCGCAAGGCAGGGGGAGTTAAGCCAGCTTGGCAGCGATCTGGGCCACGCGCGCACCATAAGCCTGCGCGGTATCTAAATCGCCCTGCGGAATATCTGCCGCTGGGCTGGTGGGGCCCACCTGCGCCATGACTCCAGAGTTGGAACCAATCCGATTTACCGTGCCGTCATTCATGGCGGGTTGACCCACCCAAATCATGCCCAACTGCATCGACAGCGTGATGAAGTACTGAAGGGTGGAGAGCTTGTCGCCGCTTGGACTGGCCGAGCACGTAAAACCACCTGCCACTTTGTTCTTCCAACTCCCCGCCATCCATTTTTTGCTGGTGGCATCGGCAAACTTTTTAAATTGCCAACTGGCCATGCCCATGTAGGTGGGGCTGCCCATGATGATGGCATCCGCCGCGTCAAGCGTAGCCCACTGCGCATCGCTGAGGTTGCCCTCCGCGTCAATAGCAACAAGCTCTGCGCCCGCGCCCTTTGCTACAAACTGCGCCACACGCTCGGTGTGACCATAACCCGAGTGATAAACCACTGCTACTTTTGCCATAAAAATGCTCCTTAAAAGGCGTTCATAAAAAATTACTTCGTCAAATTACTTTGTCAACTTAGCGTCTAGGCTGTAAGCACCCGCGCCCCATGCCGCAATACCCAACAAGCCACCGGCAATGGCTAAGTTTTTCATGAACATGATTTGATTAACCATGACCTGCGCGGCATCCATCGCCCAAAAGTTATGGAAGAAGAAGCCTGCCACTACCGTGAACACCGCCAGCACCAAGGCCGACAGGCGTGCCTTGTAGCCCAGCGCCAGCGCCAAACCCAAGCCCACCTCCACCACGATGGCAATGATGGCACCCAAACTAGGAGCTGGCAGACCTTTGGAGGCAATGTAGCCCACGGTGCCTTCAAACCCGCTGATTTTGGAGATGCCCGCAGGCACAAACAAAAGCGCAAGCAAGATGCGTCCCATCAAAGTAAAAGCTTTTTGCGATGAAGTCATGATGATTCCTATAAAAAATAAAAAGAAAAACTACCGTGCGGCTAAATCAAATACCAACACTTCTGCGTCCTTGGCGCGACCCAGCACCAGCGCACTTTCAGCCTCCAGCAAAGCGGCGTCCCCGCCCACCAAAGATTGACCATTAACCGTCAGCTCACCTTGAATCAAGTGAACATAGGCCTTGCGGGTGGGTCTGAGCGCAAACGTCAGCTCGTCCCCTCCACTCAATAATCCTGCGTAAAGTTTGGCATCCGCGTGAATCGTCACAGCGCCAGCGGCTATGTCTGCCGCATCGGGACTGGCGATCACTTGCAAACGCCCTTGTTTAGCAGCGCGCTCAAAGGTTTTTTGCTCGTAACTGGGCACGAGACCTTGCTGCGTGGGCTCTAGCCAAATCTGCAAAAAATGTGTCTCTTGTGCGGGCGCATGGTTGAACTCGCTGTGCACAACGCCCGTGCCCGCGCTCATGCGCTGCACATCGCCGGGCGGGATGCCCCTGACATTGCCCATGCTGTCTTTGTGCGCTAAGTTGCCTGACAACACGTAGCTCACGATTTCCATATCGCGATGACCGTGCTCGCCAAAGCCGGTGCCGGGGGCGATACGGTCTTCATTGATCACGCGCAAAGGGCCAAAGCTCATGTGCTGGGGGTCGTAGTAACCCGCAAAGCTAAACGAGTGATAGCTTTTGAGCCAACCGTGGTCAGCGTAGCCGCGCTCTTGCGATGGTCTGATGGTGATCATGTTGCCCGCCCCTTGTTGATCGATAAAGTGGCTTGATTGTGAAGTCGTGATCAATGCTTAAAATCGAATTGTTTTGTTGACATCATTCGATTTTTTTGAACCACACATATGGTGAACCCTAGTGATTTGATTAACCCCGAGGCGATCCGCATGATCGCCGCGATTGACGAGCACGGCAGCATGGCGGCGGCGGCGCGCAGTTTGGGGCTGGTTCCCAGCAGCCTGACTTATCGCGTGCGCCAACTAGAGGACTCGCTGGACGTGCTTTTGCTGGATCGCAGCTCGCGCCAAGCGACGCTGACCACGGCTGGGCGTGAGCTGCTGACCGAGGGCACGCGCGTGATGCAAGAGCTGCACGCGGTGGCCAATCGGGTCAAGCGCGTGGCCACGGGCTGGGAACCGCAAATTGCCATTGCCATCGACAGCATCATTGTGAAGTCCACGGTGCTGGAGCTAGTGGAGGCTTTCTTTGCTTTAAAGGCACCAACCCGCATTCGCTTAATCGACGAGACCCTATCGGGCACGTGGCAGGCGCTACTGTCGGGCAGGGCCGATTTGGCGATTGGCGTGGCAGCCGAGAGCCGCGTGAGTGGCATCGTCACCAAACCCATGGGCGAGGTCGTCCCGTTTGTTTTTGCCGTGGCACCGCATCATCCGCTGGCCAAACTCCAAGAGCCGCTGCGTGATGCGCAAATCCAAGCGCATCGCATCGTTGCCGTGGCCGATAGTTCGCCCGCGCGAAGCACCGTCAGCGTGGGGATTTTGCAAGGGCAAGATGTGCTGACCGTGGCAAGCATGACCGACAAGCTCGATGCCCAGCTGCGCGGCCTAGGCTGCGGTAGTTTGCCCGAATGCTTGGCCAAGCCCTACATCGACGCGGGTCGTTTGGTGGTGAAAAAAATGGCCAGGCAGCCACGCGCCCCACACGTCAGCTACGCTTGGCGCGAACACACGGGCGGCGCAACCACCCACCGCGCTTTGCAGTGGTGGCTCGCGCAACTGGCCAGTCAAAAAACGCAGGCCGCTTTGCTCCATGCGCCCTATCGTTGATATGCGCCCACCACTTGCCAAGCCCTACATCGGTCGCTTTGCGCCATCACCCACGGGGCCGCTGCACGCGGGCTCGCTGATGGCGGCGCTGGCCAGCTGGCTGGATGCCCGTGCGCACGGCGGACAGTGGATCGTGCGCATTGAGGACGTTGACACCACACGCTGCATCCCCGGCATGGATGCCGTGATCGTGCAGCAACTCGCCAGTCTTGGCATGACCAGCGACACGCCGCTGGTCTATCAATCCGAGCGCACGGCACTGTACGAGGCCGCGCTACGCACCTTGCAAGCGCAGGGGCAAACGTATCGCTGCTATTGCTCGCGCCGTCAAATCGCGCAGCAAGGTCTCGGAATTTATCCAGGCACTTGCCGGGTGGCCAATCAGAATAAGGCTTCCAAGAGCCATCGGCCTACAGACCAATACGCACAACGCTTGCAGCTGGGTGACTCGTTGATTCATTGGTTTGACAGGCGCCTAGGGGCTCAATCGCAGGATGTCGCACGCGAGGTGGGCGACTTCGTGATCCAGCGCGCCGATGGACTCTTTGCGTATCAACTGGCTGTGGTGGTGGACGATTACCACCAAGGCATCACGCATGTCGTGCGCGGCGAGGATTTACTCGACAACACGGCGCGGCAAATTGCACTCCAGCAGGCGCTGGGTTATCCCACACCGCACTATCTGCACGTGCCACTGGTGCTGGCCGCCGATGGACAAAAACTCTCGAAACAAAACGGCGCAACCCCGCTGGACACGACGCAGCCCATGCAAGCACTCTGTGCAGCGGCGGCTCGCTTGGGCCTTCGCGCCCCCACCGACAATACCCCCCGCGCCGCACTTGCTGCATGGGTGCAGGAGTGGCGTGCCTTGGGTTAACCCTCGTGCGTAGCAGAGGCGTTTTGCATAGACTGCTCCCTTTGCTTTTGAATGAGGACACTTGATGAACACACCACCACGCCGCCTTCCCTCTTGGACTTGGGTTTATGCCTTGACCGCGCTACTGGCTAGCACCCACGCCAGCGCACAAACTGCCGCCCCGGCTTTGCCCAGTGCAGCCGCCACAGACCCCATCCAGCTGGGTTGGATGCAAGGCTCGCCCCCAGCGCTGGACAAAGTCATCGCTTTTGCAGATGGTAGTTTTTACAAGTTCCCCCAGTTCCGCTGGAGCTTCTCGCACATCCGCCAACTAGGTGCCACCACGCAAGTGGCACGCGGCTCCAGTGCCGTGGTGCCATTGCCCAAAGCCTTGCGCAGCGATCTGGACACCGTCAGCTTTCAAGTGCTGGGAGCCGATAAAACGATGACGTGGGGACAAGCCTTTGATGCCAATTACACCGACGGTATCGTCGTGCTGCACAAGGGCAAGATCGTGTACGAAAAATACGCCGGTGCGCTCACCGAGCAAGGCCAGCACACCGCGCACTCGGTCACCAAATCTTTCATCGGAACGCTAGGCGCAACGCTGGTCGCGCAAGGACGGCTGGACGAGACGGCACTGGTATCCAAGTACGTCCCCGAGCTTAAGGACAGCGCTTTTGGCAATGCCACCGTGCGGCAAGTGCTCGACATGACCACAGGGCTGAAGTACTCCGAAAATTACGCAGACCCCAAAGCAGAAATTTGGGATCACGTGCGGGCAGGCGGTGTGCTGCCGCGCCCACCCGGTTATGCAGGGCCCAAAACTTTTTATGAATTTTTGCAGACCGTACAGCCCCAAGGCGAGCACGATCAAGCCTTTGCTTATAAAACCGTTAACTCGGATGCGCTGGGCTGGATCATCCGCCGCGTAACGGGTAAGTCGGTAGGCGAGTACCTCTCCGATACCGTCTGGAGCAAGCTCGGGGCTGAACAAGATGCCTATTTTTCTGTCGATGGTGTTGGCAATGAGTTTGCCGGTGGCGGATTCAATACCGGCCTGCGCGACCTTGCACGCTTTGGCGAGATGATGCGCCTAGGCGGACACTTTAACGGACAGCAAATCATTCCAGCCGCTGTCGTGGCGGACATCCGCAAGGGCGGCGACACAGCCAAATTTGCCAAAGCAGGTTACGCCACGCTACCCGGCGCTAGCTACCGCAATATGTGGTGGGTCCTGCACAACGAACACGGTGCGTTTGCCGCACGCGGCATCCATGGACAAACCATTTACATCGACCCCAAAGCCGATATGGTGGTGGCGCGTTATGCCTCGTTCCCCATGCCTGCGAATGCGTTTAACGATCCTCAATCGCTACCCGCCTACCATGCGCTGGCTAAACACCTGATGGCTCATCCGTAAACGACCCAACCCAAACTTGCCGCGCCACCTCATGGCAAGGGTACCTACAATCCCACGCCATGAACGACGCGACCACCACGCCCCACACGCCCTACCAGCGCACCATCAAAAGTTTTGTAATCCGCGCAGGGCGGCTCACCACTGGGCAAGCCAAAGCACTAGGCACCTTGGGTGATCAATTTTTAATTCCCTACGCCGCCCAGCCACTTAATCTGACCGGTGCTTTTGGTCGCCCAGCGCCCACCATTTTGGAAATTGGTTTTGGCATGGGCGAGGCC
>CAZAIW010000094.1:0-768 GCA_964485285.1 uncultured Burkholderiaceae bacterium
GGGGGGGGTGTTTGGCATGGTGTTGGGTGTGGATTTAGCCAAACGACTCGGTGTGCAAATGGGTGATACGGTGACCTTGATTGCGCCCAACGGACAAGTCACGCCAGCGGGCATCACGCCGCGCCTGAAGCAAATGCGCGTGATCGGGACTTTCAACTCTGGGCACTACGAATACGATGCCAATCTAGCCATGATGCATCTGGTCGATGCGGCAAAGATGTTCCGGTTAGAAGGCGCCAGCGGCATCCGTGTCAAGTTGCGCGATTTGCACCAAGCGGTGCAGGTGGGGGATGAACTCTCGCAAGCCTTATCCACAAAGGCGCGCGCCAGTAGTGCAGCGCTTGGCGATGGCTGGGGTGAGCTGTATGTGCGCGACTGGACCAAGCAAAATCGCACGTGGTTTGCTGCCGTGCAAGTTGAAAAAACCATGATGTTCATCATCTTGACCTTGATCGTGGCGGTAGCGGCTTTTAACTTGGTCAGCACCCTCGTGATGACGGTGACTGATAAGCGTGCCGACATTGCCATCCTCAGAACGCTAGGAGCCACGCCGCGCTCTATCATGGGCATCTTTGTCGTGCAAGGCGCGGCTGTTGGTGTGGTGGGAACCCTTGCTGGCCTTGGGCTTGGGCTATTGGTGGCGTACAACATCGATGTCATCGTGCCGGCGATCGAGCAGCTCTTTCATGCCAGCTTTTTGCCACGCGACATTTACTTGATTAGCCGCATGCCCAGCGATCCGCAAAGCGCGGACATCCTGCCCATTAC